>JAZGFW010000197.1:0-19720 GCA_036479895.1 Cocleimonas sp.
ACAAGTACTAACGAAGCGCGCACATCAGCTTCTGATGAAACGGCTAAAAAAGAAAGACAAGCAAAACAGCTTATCCTTTTCATTTCTGCTAATGATGAGACAGGGCTCGATGGAAACTTAGTTGCAAAAGCCTTAACCGCCAACAACCTAAAACTCGGTGATAAAGACATTTACCACTACTATACTGAAAACAAATTAAGTAAATCTAGCTTATTTCGAGTGGCTAATGGCACTGAACCCTGGACTTTAACAACAAAAGATTTACAGGATAAAAAATTGGCAGGTTTATCCATTGTTATGTCTCTTCCCTCTCCTATTGAAGATAAAAAAGCCGTTAAATTACTCATTTCAGTCTCAAAAGATCTGTGTAAGAAAATTAATGGTTCATTGAAAAACCATAAGCAGCAAGCATTTACAAGGAATGATGAAAAAGAAATCATGAAATTATAAAAAAAAGTTATTCGCTCATCTAGCGTTCAGCTAAGGTAATTATAATAAGCTGCATACTTAATTTGAGTAGATAGATTAATATGACTTATTGACTAATAGCCTACTTAATTAAAACTTATAATAAAAATAATAAAGGCAAAATAATGAGCGACAACGCTTTAAGCACCGAAATATTTGACGAAGATCTATCACAACATGGTTCAGAACTAGACTTAGCGCTAGATTCTGCAATAGATTCTGCAATAGATTCCGAAGAGAAATCAATAGAAGATAAATCAGAGAAAAAAATTAAAGCGCATGTAATACGAAGAAATGTTGAAGATTACCTCGAACGTAAAGCGCTAGAGAACAGTTTAAAAGATGTGTTTGATGATTACCTACTTGACTAAAAGTTTAAATGTCTAGCATACGACCAAAGAACTTACATGGATGTACAAGATAGGCAATATAAGAAAAGCAATCCTGTTTTTCCTCCATGTGATTTTCTCTGTTAATCATTGCTATGAAGCGCCGTATTTAATCCACCCCACAAAGATCCATCCGTTACAATCGCTTCAACCGCACCTGTTTGACTGTGCCGTCTAAACAACAAACCGGATTGACCTGATAACTCTCTTGCTGACACAATTGAACCATCGGGAATTTTTACTTTTGTGCCTGCCGTTATGTACAAGCCAGATTCAATAATACAGTTATCACCTAGCGAAATACCCAAACCAGCATTAGCACCGAGTAAATTCTTTTCACCCATTGAAATAACCTGCGTACCACCACCAGACAGCGTACCCATAATTGATGCACCGCCACCAATATCAGACCCATCACCCACGACCACACCTGCACTAATACGTCCTTCTACCATTGAAGAACCTAACGTGCCTGCATTAAAGTTACAGAAACCTTCGTGCATAATAGTTGTGCCAGATGATAAGTGTGCTCCTAAACGTACACGATCGGCATTAGCGATGCGTACACCTTCGGGTATAACGTAATCCGTCATACGGGGAAATTTATCAATACAAGTGACGTTAAATTGATGATCTTCTGTAGCGATGAGTTCTCGTAAATTTTCAACTTCATTTGGGAGAACAGGCCCAGCCGATGTCCATGCGACATTGGCTAATAAACCAAACACACCATCTAGGTTTATTTCATTCGGCTTTACGGCGCATTCTGATAATAAATGTAGACGCAAATAAGCGTCTTCAACCGACTTTGGCGAATCATCAACTGAAACAATTTCAACCTCAACAAAATCACTTTTAATCACCCCTACTTTCTGTGCCAAACATGACCGCGCAATTTCTTTATTAGAACGAGGAAACCATACATCAATGGTCGAGCCTGATTTTGAATCGATATAACGGTGTCCAATGCGTTTGATAGTCATAAAATATTCTCTGTTGATAATTTCAATGATGCGAAGTATACAAGCTCTTTAGATAAACAGGCATAAAACATAGATTGAATTATAAGTTTTTTGAATTAAAATAGAAAACTTCCCGCAAAGGCAATCACCATGTCAGAATTACAACAAATTATCGAAGAAGCATTTGAACGACGCGCTGAAATAACACCGAGAAATATTGAAACCTTAAACCGAGATGCGATCTTAGAAGCTATCGAAATGCTTGAAAATGGTAGCGCTCGTGTAGCAGAAAAAATAGGTAATGATTGGGTTGTGAATGAATGGCTAAAAAAAGCGGTTCTACTCTACTTTAGAATTAACGACAATAAGCACATCAAAGGCGGGTTCACAAACTATTACGATAAAATCCCCTCAAAATACGCTGACTATAATTCACGCGATTTTCAAGAAGCAGGCGCACGTATTGCGCCACCTGCATCAGTTCGTAAAGGTGCTTATATTGCACCAAATACCATATTAATGCCTTCTTATGTCAATATCGGAGCTTATGTAGACAAAGGCACGATGGTAGACACGTGGGCAACGGTTGGCTCATGTTCTCAAATTGGAAAAAATGTACACCTCTCTGGCGGAGTGGGTATTGGAGGCGTGTTAGAACCCTTGCAAGCCTTGCCCACAATTATAGAAGATAACTGTTTTATTGGTGCTCGCTCTGAAATTGTAGAAGGGGTAATAGTTGAACAAGATTCAGTGATTTCAATGGGGGTTTTCTTAAGTCAAAGCACAAAAATACTTGATCGTGAAACGGGCAAAGTTTCTTATGGGAGAATCCCTGCTGGCTCAGTAGTTGTGTCTGGAAGCCTGCCTGCAAAAGATGGAAGCCACAGTCTTTATTGTGTGGTTATCGTTAAAAAAGTGGATGAGAAAACGCGTGCTAAGACAAGCATAAATGAATTATTACGAGACTATTAACAGTATTAAAAGACTAAATAAAGGAACACACTAGATGTTTAAAACAAACGAATACTTCGATGGCAAAGTAAAGTCCATCGCATTCACATCAACAACTGAAATAGAAACACTCCCTGCAACGGTTGGCGTAATGGCAGTCGGCGACTATGTATTTAATACGGGTGATAAAGAAAAAATGACTGTTGTATCAGGTGCTATGACGATTAAGTTTGCAGGCACTGAAACAGCACAAACCTTTAAACCAGGCGAGTCCTTTAGTGTTGACGCTAATAGTTCATTTGATGTAAACGTTACTGTTGAAACAGCTTATCTATGTGTCTACGGATAAATAATTATAACTACAAATTAATACTCATCCGCATTAATCAGTATAATCTATGGATAAAAAACAGGAGATTACATGAACACTTCCATTGGAACCCCCCTATCTTCAACTGCCACACGCGTTCTCTTTTGTGGTGGTGGTGAACTCGGCAAAGAAGTTGTTATCGAGTTACAACGTTATGGTATTGAAGTGATTGTGGTCGATCGCTACCCTAATTCACCCGCGATGCAAGTCGCACATCGCAGTCATTGCATCTCAATGACTGATGGTAATGCTTTACGCAACGTTATTGAACTTGAAAAGCCTGACTACATTGTGCCTGAAATAGAAGCAATAGCGACCGATACGCTGGTTGAGCTAGAAAATGAAGGCTTCCATGTTATTCCAACAGCGAATGCCGCAAAACTTACAATGAATCGTGAGGGTATACGACGATTAGCTTCTGAAGAGCTAGACATTAAAACCTCGGCCTATAAATTTGCAGAAACCAAAGAAGAGTTCTATGCTGCCGTAAAAGATGTGGGTATGCCTTGTGTGATTAAACCCATAATGAGTTCATCGGGTAAAGGGCAAAGCACTATAAAATCAGAAGCAGATATAGATACTTCATGGGAGTATGCACAAGAAGGTGGGCGTACAGGTGCAGGCAAAGTCATTGTAGAAGGTTTTGTAGATTTTGATTATGAAATCACACAACTCACTGTACGTCATTTAGACGGCGAAGATACAGTAACGAGTTATTGTGAACCGATAGGACATGTTCAAGTCAATGGTGATTATCGCCAATCATGGCAACCCCAACAGATGAGTGAGACCGCACTGAATAAATCACGCGAGATTGCTGAGAAAGTCACTTCAGCACTTGGTGGTCGAGGAATTTTTGGAGTTGAATTATTTATCAAAAATGACGAAGTTATTTTTAGTGAAGTTTCCCCTCGCCCGCATGATACGGGTATGGTGACTATGATTTCACAAGACCTATCACAGTTCGCACTTCACGCCAGAGCTATTTTAGGCTTACCGATTCCTAATATTCACTTTCATGGACCATCAGCAAGTAGCGTGATTTTAGTAGAAGGTAAATCTCAACAAGTCAGTTTTGAGAATATTGATAAAGCATTGCAAGAAGCCAATACCCAAGTACGTTTATTTGGAAAACCTGAAGTTGATGGTGAGCGCCGTATGGGTGTTGTTTTAGCACGTGATAAGACAGTAAAGTTTGCAAAGGAAAAAGCTCTTAGAGGTTCTAACTCTGTTCAAATTAAGTTGTAGATTTGCATAATATTCTTGCGAGGGTATGAGGGTTCAGGTCGAAAGTTCTAACAGTTTACGTACCGTTTCCAATTTCTTGTAGTAATGAACTCATTATAAAAAACAAAGAATGTCTTCATCGTACGACTCTCTTTAATTGTAAGCCACAAATTTTTAATACCTCTCTCTTTGGGTCTTTATACTTTATTAACACAAAAATTAGCTATACTAATTGAAGTTTAATAACCAATAACAAGGAAATACCCATGAAAAAATATCATCCGTTCTTAGTGACCCTACATTGGTTATTAGTTCCTCTACTTATGCTTTCTTTAGTCATGGGTGGAACCGTGCTTGATCATATCCCTAATGATTCTCCAGAAAAAGTAGGCGCGCTCAAAGGTCATATGATAATGGGCTTCGTTATTGTTGGGCTTATGTTGTTACGCTTTGTAACACGTTTGTTTACTAAAAAACCGCCTCATGCAGATATTGGTAATAGCCTATTAAACAACTTAGGTATTATGGCTCACTATGTTTTGTATCTACTCGTATTTGCCATGGCAGGCAGTGGTATTGCAATGTCAATACAAGCGGGCTTACCCGATATTGTTTTTGGAGGCAGTGGAGCTGTTGTTCCTGAAAGTTTGGAATCATTAACACCGCGTATTGCGCATGGGATAATTTCCAAAGTATTATTTCTTACCATAATTTTGCATGTTCTTGCTGCCTTGTATCACCAGTTTATTCGTAAAGATGGATTATTAGGACGCATGTGGTTTGGAAGAAGATAAGTTAGAAGTTGAAGTTGTCTAAGCCATGAGTAGTACACAAGCTCAAGAGATCATCGCGCATACTCAAAATTGGATTAGCACTTTTATTATCAATCACGCGATTTGTCCGTTTGCTAAGCGTGAATTTGATAAAGGCAGTATTCACTATGAAGTGGTTGCTGAAGATAAAACTGAAGAGCAGTTACAAGCCCTGATCCAGGGTTGTGTAGAACTGGATACGGATATTAATATTGAAACGAGTTTACTGATCTACCCTAAAGGCTTGTCTGATTTTGATGATTATTTAGATTTTTTAGCCGTAGCCACTGCACTTTTACAAAAGCAACATTATGAGGGGGTTTACCAACTCGCAAGCTTTCACCCAGATTACTGCTTTGAGGGTGTTGATAGAGATGATGCGAGCAATTATACCAACCGATCACCCTACCCGACTTTACATTTGATACGTGAAGAAAGCTTAGAGAAAGTGCTGGAAAGTTATCCTAACCCAGAAGATATACCTGAACGTAATATTAAATACACGCGTAAGTTAGGGACTAAAATGCTTGCTGATTTGCTAACAAATACAAAAACACAGTAAGCTAGCTTTTACTATCGGGATTACACTCTGATAACTCAGCATCCTTTAATTCAGGCAAGGGCTCAAAATCAATTTCTCCACCAAGCGCTTGAACTTGATGACACATTTTATCCATGCGCTCATCCATTTTATGGATGTGATCGAGCATTCTATTAACCGTTTTTGCGACAGGGTCAGTCATATCTTGCGTTGCACCATAGGCATCAAAACCCATTTTCTCGGCTATTTTATCGCGATTTTCTTGTGTAGTATCGGACTTCATTACCTCACGCGCAGGTACACCAACTACCGTTGTATTAATAGGTACATCTTTAACTACGACGGCATTTGACCCCACGCGCGCACCATCGTTTATTGTAATCGGTCCAAGTATTTTTGCACCTGCTCCTACAACCACATTATTACCTAGTGTGGGATGACGTTTACCAGGGTTCCAAGTCGTCCCGCCCAGAGTAACGCCGTGATATAAAGAACAGTCATCCCCTATTTCTGCTGTTTCACCAATAACTATGCCCATGCCATGGTCTATAAAAAAACGACGGCCAATCACTGCACCGGGGTGAATTTCAATGCCTGTAAATAAGCGTGCTACATTCGATAAAACGCGCGCAATCCATTTAAAGCCCTTGTTAGAAAGGGCGTGGCTAAAGCGATGCATTACAATCGCCAAAACACCGGGATAAGTAGTAATAATTTCAAAGGTATTGCGTGCTGCAGGGTCACGATCAAATACACATGAGATATCTTCTTTAATTCGACTAAACATAGAAATTTTACTTTAGTGCTTAATAAGGTGCCCTATAATAGCAAAATGGAAAAATATGATGTGATTATTATTGGTGCGGGTGCTGCAGGTTTAATGTGCGCAATTGAAGCAGGAAAGCGCGGCCGCAAAACCCTTATTTTAGAGAAAGCGGATAAAGTAGCTAAGAAAATTCTTATCTCTGGTGGTGGTCGCTGTAACTTTACAAACCTTTATACCAGCCCTGATGATTTCTTATCCAATAACCCGCATTTTTGTAAATCTGCCCTTTCACGTTATACAACGTGGGATTTTATTGCGCTGGTAGAAAAATACAAGCTTAGCTGGACTGAAAAATCATTAGGTCAATTATTCTGTGATCAAAAAGCAGGTGCTATTGTTAATATCCTAACGCAGGAATGCCAAACAGCTAATGTTGAAATTCAACTCAAAGAATCAATTTTATCGGTATCAAAAAAGGATGTTTTATTCACCCTAAAAACGGATCATACAAATTACCAAACAAAATCGCTCATTATCGCCACCGGTGGTCCATCAATCCCCGCTATGGGTGCGACTGATTTTGCACTTTCTATCGCACAACTATTCTCATTAAAAACCATCCCTTTTGAGCCTGCACTGGTGCCTTTTACCTTCGAACAGGAAGAACTAAATAACTTTTATAAAGATTTATCCGGCATCTCTGCCGACGTTGAAATTTGTACAAAAGATGGTAAGTGTTTTAAAGAGAGTATTCTATTTACACATCGTGGAATCAGTGGCCCTGCTGTATTACAGGCTTCATCCTATTGGAATTTAGGTGAAGAAATTAGTATTAACTTTTTTCCTGATGAGGATATTGCTTCATGGCTTAAAACCCAACAACAGGAGCACTCACAGGCAGAGTTAAAAACCGTTTTAGCTTATAAAATAGCAAAGCGCTTAGCCAATAAATTTTGCGATAAAAATGGCATAATAAATAATAAAGTAATGAAAACCTATAGTGAAAAAGATATTGATGAGATTGCCTCGCAACTAAACAGTTGGCAAGTAACACCTAACGGTACAGAAGGTTTACGCACAGCCGAGGTTTGCCTTGGTGGTATAGATACCGATGAATTATCTTCCAAGACCTTTGAAGTAAAGTCTGTCAATGGACTGTATTTTATTGGTGAAAGCGTTGATGTTACAGGCCACCTAGGTGGTTTTAACTTCCAGTGGGCGTGGGCATCAGGTTGGTGTGCTGGGCAAGTAGTCTAATGTAACTCTATTAAATAGAAATAACGTTAGCTTTTAGGAATGGAACCATCTTTTTTCACCAAGTGATCATATCTCGGCGCAGCCTCTTCTTTAAACACCGCCTTATACTCTTCCATATTATCCGTTAACATGCGTTTAAACTCACTCGTAAAAAACTCAACAGCACCGTCAATTTCTGACTCAAACTGCGCCTTATCTTTTGAGTGTGAAGCAACCACAAACGATGAAAAACGCGCACAGGCATAAATCATTGAAGAACCTACGCGAGAGCTATCAATGGTATCGGTTTGTTTATTGGCAACATCAATAAAGCTATCGGCAATTTGACGAAACTCTACATTTCTTTGATCTTCTGACATACTTCGACTACATTATTATTAATAAGCACTATTTTAGCTGTTATCAGAAGGGTTTGACTAGTAAACATAAATATTAAATGGTAATAATCAAAACCAAACGATTATTAAAAATTTTGTTGGCTCTACTTTTCCTCATGGGTTTCATTCACTTCATGGTAAAGTAAGGCTCGCAAGCAACACGCACTGAGACATAAGGGGTATCATTGAAAATTCCAAAACGAATTCTTCCATTAGTTGAAGATGGCTTAGTGGATGAAGTACTCAGCCGATTAATGAGCGGCAAAGAGGCCGATGTCTTTGTGGTGCGTTGTGGCAATGAAGTTCGCTGCGCTAAGGTCTATAAAGAAGCCGCACAGCGTAGCTTTAAAAAAGCTGCTCAATATACCGAAGGCCGTAAAGTTAAAAACTCACGTCGTGCCCGTGCGATGGAGAAAGGCTCTAAATTCGGCCGTAAAGAACAAGAAAAGATCTGGCAAAATGCTGAAGTCGATGCACTTTATTTACTGGCAGAAGCCGATGTTCGCGTACCCGAACCTTACGGCTGTTTTGATGGCGTATTGTTAATGGAGTTAATCACCGATGCAGAAGGTGATGTTGCACCTCGTTTAGGCGATGTCACAATGACTGAAGAAGAAGCTATACGTAACTTTGCCATTATCATGCAAGATGTCGTGCGTATGTTATGTGCAGGCATGATACATGGTGATTTATCAGAGTTTAACGTATTGCTTGATGAGTACGGCCCCGTCATTATCGACCTTCCTCAAGCCGTGAATGCTTCTGCTAACAATAATGCAAAAGCCATGTTAGAACGTGATGTCGATAATATGGTGAACTACTTTTCACAGTTTGACCCATATTTAAAGGGCAGCAAATTTGGAAAAGAAATCTGGAAGCTCTTTGAAGATGGTGAGTTAAAGCCAGATACATTGCTTACAGGAGAGTTTGAAGAAGATACTAAAGTAGCTGATGTGGATGGCGTTATGGTTCAGATTCAGGCGGCTTTTGATGAGGAGCAAGCTAGACTGGAACGTTTGAAAGAGAGTGAGGCTTGATTAGGTTTTCAGGCTAAGTACAAACCCTTTTAAAGATTATTAGTCATCAAGCTTAGCTTATACTTTTCACCATTAAACTCAATCACATCACCCGAAAGCATTTTCTTACGTTTACGGGTTTCTACTTCACCGTTAACAAGAACATAGCCTTCAGAAATCACATGCTTAGCCTCACCTCCGCTCGAGAGAATACTTTCAAACTTTAGTAGCTTATATAGTTCTACAGGCTCTTTATTGATTTCAATTTGTTTCATGTTTAGTTCTTAATCTCAAGTTTATTTCAAACTACTCTGGACGACTATCTGCCATCATAATATCTAGCGTTTTTTGTGCCATTTTAGGATTTTCAATATCTTTTTTCTCTAGCATCTCACAACTGTCATTAATCATTTCTGCAATAGATACAGGGTAAATCCGACAATCATCAGGCCGGTCATGATAAATATCACAACTTACTTTTAGTTGTTCAGCCCCTTCATCTGAGATAACCCTCATCCATGGACAAAGCTCAATGGATTTGTGTGTCTCTGGATCAATCCATATTTTTCCATCATGCACATAGCGCGCGATTTGCGGGCGAAAAACTTCCCAGTATTCTATTTCATTGGCTGATGCTGATAAGTCGCCGTTGCTATATTTAATGCAACACTTGGCGCATGAGTTACAGGCTTTCATAAAATAGGGTTGCCTAAAGTATCTGAATATTATTTTGCTTTAGTTGCTGCAGTCGTTAGCTTATCTAATGCGCCTTCAACTTTATCCATAACTTTAGCACCACCCGCCACATCATAGTTATCTTTTAAGCCTTGTGGATTGTGATAGCTCAACCAGACCTTGCCGTCTTTATCTTTATAGACTGCAACGCGTAAAGGCAAGTCTAATGAAACGCCCATATCTTGCTTCATTAAAACAGTACCGCCTTTTGGACTTCCAAAAATAAGTACTTCTGCTTCATTCATTTTCATATCAACCGTTGAAGCATTTTTTTGATGATCTAAACGGACAAAAATGCTCATGCCTTTTGCTTTAACCAATGTTTCAAACTTATCCATTGTGTCTTTTACGCTGTGGGCACTTACTTTTTTAACCAGATCGCCAGCTGTGGCTATAAGAGGGATTAATAAACCTACTGTGAATAATACTTTAGCGAATTTATTCATAATAATTTCCTTATTGAGTAAATTGGATAGGGAATAATTTATACGAATCGTCTCCCAAAGTGGATCAACTTTTTAAAAAAATATCACCTTCAATAATATCTAAAGGAAGATTAGTCAAACTGATAGAATTACAAGGTCCACCAAGGCAACTCCCATCTTCAATTGCAAACGTAGCACCATGTATGGCGCACACTATTATTTCATTTTTTTCATCTAGAAACTGATCGGGGTTCCATTCCAGTGGCGCTTGTGCATGTGGACAACTGTTTTCATACGCATAAACCTTATCACCTTTACGCACAATAAAAATATCAGTCATTTTACGTTTTATTTTTAGCGTAAACCCTCGTGAATCCGGATCGGTTAATTCAGAAATCTTACAAAGGAAGTTGTCTTTATTTTTCACTGTAAACTATCCATCCAAAATATATGGATGGTAAGTTCACTAAACACCTATATTCTCTTGCCATTTATTCATTATATTACAAAATAAATCAGCCGTTTTTTCTGTGTCATAAACTGCAGAGTGCGCTTCGTCCGCATCAAAATCAAACCCTGCTGCTTTAACCGAACGTGCTAATACCGTTTGTTTATAAGCCATTGCTGCCAAAGTCACCGTATCGAAGGTGCTAAAGGGGTGAAAAGGATTACGCTTTTTATCAATCCGCGCAACCGCTGCATTTAAAAAATTTAAATCAAAAGCGGCATTGTGACCGACTAAAATAGCGCGTTTGCATTTATTGAGTTTCATCTCTTTACGCACGATAGAGAATAGCTCATCCAAACATTTTTTCTCATCTACCGCTATCGCTTGGCGAAAGGGTAAGTCAGGGTCAATTCCATTTACTTCTAAAGAGGCGGGCTCCATATTTGAACCTTCAAAAGGTGCTACATGCCAACCATAGGTTTTGTGTGGTGTCAGCATACCTTTTTCGTCAAAGCGTAGTGTGACAGCGGCAACTTCTAATAAAGCATCAGTTTGGTGGTTAAACCCGCCTGTTTCCATATCAATCACTACGGGCAAAAACCCACGGTATCGCCCCCCTAATGGCGTAATTGCTTCTTGAGTTTGCTCACCTTCTTTCTCACTATTTGTATCAATGTTTTCATTACTATTAAGCAAGGGATTATCTAATTCTGAAGCCATAATGCGGAACGCTCTCTATTGACCCTCCAGAGCTTACATGATTGCTTTATAAAATAACACCAAACTCACGCTCATTTATTGCTGATTTTATTCTCTACTTGTAAGTCACTGTTAATTAACTTGTTTATTTTTATATATTCATTTATTGGTCTTTATGCTATTATTTTACTCATTTAAAAACCCGCTAATTAGAAGACGACGAGACAATAACAATGAGTGAAAATGAATACCCGGATATTGATCCTCAAGAAACGCTAGACTGGACTGAATCGCTAGAAGCTATTATAGAAGCCGAAGGTGTTGAACGCGCTCATTATATTCTTGAGCAGTTGATTGATACAGCGCGGCATAATGGAGCAAACCTGCCCTATTCTGCCAATACGGCATACATTAACACCATTCCTCCTCATCTCGAAAAGCCTAACCCTGGCAACTTAGCTATAGAAAGTAGCATTCGTCGTTTTATTCGTTGGAATGCGGCAGCGATGGTGGTTCGTGCAAATCGTAAAAGTTCTGAATTGGGCGGTCACATTGCATCATTTGCTTCTTCTGCAACACTTTACGATGTAGGCTTTAATCACTTTTGGAAAGCACCCTCACCTGATAACGCGGGCGACCTTATCTATTTTCAGGGACATATTACCCCGGGTATTTACGCACGTTCTTATCTTGAAGGTCGTTTTGATGAAGATCTGCTGGATACTTTTCGCCAAGAAGTTGATGGTGAAGGTTTGTCATCTTACCCACATGCTTGGTTAATGCCAGATTACTGGCAGTTCGCCACTGTTTCTATGGGACTTGGTCCGATTCAGTCTATATACCAAGCGCGCTTTATGAAGTATCTGCATCACAGAAAATTAGCCGACACCAAAGACCGTAGAGTGTGGACATTTGTCGGTGATGGCGAAACGGATGAACCAGAAACATTGGGAGCTATCTCTCTTGCGGGTCGCGAGAATCTAGACAACCTCACATGGGTTGTTAACTGTAACTTGCAGCGTCTTGACGGCCCAGTACGCGGTAATGGAAAAATCGTTCAAGAGCTTGAAGGCATGTTTCGCGGTGCAGGCTGGAATGTGATTAAAGTCTTATGGGGCTCTTATTGGGATCCACTCTTGGCCAAAGATAAAGATGGCATCTTAAAAAAGCGCATGATGGAAGTCGTTGATGGTGAGTACCAAAACTTTAAAGCGAAAGATGGCGCGTATGTGCGTGAAAACTTCTTTGGTGCCTACCCTGAGCTTGCGGCGATGGTTGAGAAAATGTCAGATGATGATATCTGGCGCTTAAACCGTGGTGGTCATGACCCACATAAAGTATATACCGCTTATGATGCAGCAACACATCATGAGGGTCAGCCTACCGTTATTTTAGCGCACACAGTTAAAGGTTACGGTATGGGTTCTGCGGGTGAAGGTCAAAACCGTACACACTCACAGAAAAAACTCAGCGAAGAAGAAATGATTGATTTTAAAAATCGTTTTAATATTCCACTTAGTGATGAAGAAGCGGCGGCGGCTACCTATTATCGCCCCGAAGCAGGCAGCCCAGAGCGTGACTACATGCTTGAGCAACGTAAAAAATTAGGGGGTTCATTACCCGTAAGAAAGAGTAATGCAGCGCCATTAGACATCCCACCATTAAATACGTTTAAAGCGATACTGGATGGATCGGGTGAAAAAGACATGTCAACAACCATGTCGTTTGTTCGCATACTAACGATGATAACCCGTGATAAAAAAATGGGTAAAAATGTGGTACCCATTGTGCCAGACGAGGCACGTACTTTTGGTATGGAAGGCATGTTCCGCCAGTTGGGTATTTTCTCATCTGTGGGTCAGCTTTATGAACCACAAGATAAAGAACAGGTGATGTTCTATAAAGAAGATAAAACAGGTCAGATATTAGAAGAAGGTATTACCGAAGCGGGTTCATTTTCATCATGGATTGCCGCCGCTACTGCTTACAGCACTCATGGCGTTAATATGGTGCCCTTCTATATATCCTACTCAATGTTTGGTTTCCAACGTATTGCTGACCTTGCATGGGCCGCTGGAGACTGTCGTTCACGTGGTTTCTTGATTGGCGCAACAGCGGGCCGAACCACACTAGCAGGTGAAGGACTGCAACATCAAGATGGTCAAAGCATGGTGTATGCGGGGATGATTCCTAACTGTATTAGTTATGATCCAACCTTTGGTTATGAAATGGCGGTTATCATTCATGACGGCATGAAGCGCATGTATGAACAACAAGAAGATATTTACTACTACATCACGGCAATGAACGAGTCTTATGTACAACCTGCACTGCCTAAAGGTAGTGAAAAAGGTATTTTAAAAGGCATGTACCTATTAAAAAGTGGCGGCAAAAAGAAACGTAAAGTACAGCTTATGGGTTCAGGTACGATTTTACGTGAAGTAATTGAAGCTGCAAACTTACTTGCTGAAGATTGGGGCGTTGATGCAGACATTTGGAGTTGTACCAGCTTTAACCAACTGGCACGTGAAGCACAAGATATTGAGCGTTGGAATCGTTTACACCCACTAAAAGACGCCAAGGTTCCATATATAACCCAACAGTTAAAAGGTCGTCGTGGCCCTGCCGTAGCAGCAACCGATTATATTATGCAATACGCTGAACAGGTTCGTCAGTATGTGCCAAGTTCATATACAGTCTTAGGTACAGATGGTTTTGGTCGCAGTGATACACGCGCTAATTTGCGTAAGTTCTTTGAAGTCAATGCTCAGCATGTCGTTGTAGCAGCACTTAAAGCACTCGCTGATGAAGGTACTTTGCCCGCAGGTAAGGTCGCTGAAGCGATTAAAAAATACGGTATTGATACCGATAAAACAAACCCACTGTATTCTTAATAGGAGGCACAAAAAATGAGTATTAAAGAAATTGTAGTGCCCGATATTGGTGATTTTGATACGGTTGAAGTTATAGAGCTTTTAGTTGCTGAAGGCGATGAGGTTCAGGTAGAAGATTCCTTAATTACGGTTGAGTCTGATAAGGCCTCGATGGAAATTCCGAGTAGCGAAGCAGGCAAAATCGTAAAAATTAAGGTTTCGATGGGCGATAGCATTTCAGAAGGCAGTGTCATTGTCATGATGGATGTTAACGATGCAACGACAGCAGCTGATAAAACAGAAACTAAGCCAGAAACGACGAAAGAAGAAACAAAACCTTCAAAACCAACAGCGCCTGCGCATGAACAAATGGCTCCTGCAAAATCGACACCTTCTCAATCTTCTGCCGGCAAAGTATCGGGCCATAAGCCCTCGCCCACAGCCGCTATTGATGAAGTTCGTTTTAGTAAAGCCTACGCCAGCCCATCGGTACGAAGATTCGCACGCGAATTGGGTGTTGATTTAGGCAATGTATCAGGCACTAGTCGCAAAGGTCGCATCAACCGCGATGACATCAAAGACTTTGTTAAAAAAGCAATGGATTCAAGAGCAAGCGGCGGGGCATCTCTGGGTATTAAACCCATGCCAGAAATTGACTTTAGCCAGTTTGGTGAGACCGAAAGCCAAGCACTATCGAAAATTAATAAACTCACTGGCGAGTTTTTACACCGCAGTTGGGTTACCGTCCCGCATGTTACTCAGTTTGATGAAGCTGACATTACCGAGATGGAAGCCTTTCGCAAACAAATGGGTAAAGAAATGGAGCGCGAAGGCATTAAAATTACGCCTTTAGCCTTCATTGTATGGGCAGTAGTTGCCTCACTTAAAGCCTTCCCACGTTTTAATAGCTCGCTAGATTCAACCGGTGAAAACCTGATTTTAAAGCATTATTTTAATATTGGCGTAGCGGTAGATACACCGAATGGCTTGGTTGTGCCTGTGATTAAAGAAGCAGATCAAAAATCATTGGTAGAAATATCACAAGAGATTCGTGAATTAGCCATTAAGGCTCGTGATAAAAAACTCAAACCATCCGATATGCAAGGTGGCTGTTTTACAATCTCTAGTTTAGGCGGAATCGGTGGGACAAGATTTACCCCAATAGTAAATACGCCTGAAGTTGCTATCCTTGGTGTATCGCGCTCAAAGATGGAACCAGTGTGGAATGGAAAAGAATTTGAACCTAGACTGGTTTTACCGCTATCTCTGTCCTATGATCATAGAGTAATTGATGGTGCTGATGGTGCGAGATTTACTTCACACCTCAGTAAAATGCTGACTGATATTAGAAGAATGATGGTTTAAATTTTTACTATCAACTCACTCCTCAAACTAGCTATTTCTGCGTTGGTAAAGAGCTCACTTACACCTGTAAGCTACTATTTACCACTTGAATTGACAAGTTTGAGAGACAATCTGACAGCAATAATTCGATAAAATACAATTTGAGATAAAAACAGTGACAATAGAAATAAACGTACCCGATATTGGTGATTTTGACGAAGTTGAAATCATTGAAGTGCTCGTCAACAAAGGCGATAGCGTACAAACCGAAGATTCATTGATAACCGTTGAGTCTGATAAAGCTTCGATGGAAATCCCCTCACCTACGACAGGCACGATTGCTGATATAAAAGTGGCGGTCGGCGACAAGATCAAACAAGGCAGCTTGATACTCATGTTGGATGAAGCTAAGAATGATAGCCCTGCTTCAACAGATGCACCTGTTGATTCTCCAGCGAAAGAATCTATGAAAGAAGCTGTGAAAGAGACTATAGAAGTAGCGACAGCACCCACAGCTTCAAGCTTTGAAGGTGAGGCAGATATGCACGCACCGTTAGTGGTTCTTGGTTCTGGCCCTGGGGGTTACACCGCTGCATTTCGTGCCGCTGACTTAGGTGTTAACGTTATCCTTATCGAAAAACACGACAATATCGGTGGCGTTTGTTTAAACGTGGGCTGTATTCCATCAAAGGCATTACTGCATACAGCACAAGTGATTAATGAAGCGGCAGAAGCCGATCATTTAGGCGTAAGTTTTAATGCACCAAAGATTGAGCTGGATAAAGTACGTGAATATAAATCAGGCATTGTCAGCAAGCTTACTGGCGGCTTAAAGCAACTAGCTAAACAGCGTAAAGTAAAAATCGTGCAGGGTTACGGAAAATTCACTTCAGCTAACACCATTGAAGTTGAATCTGATGATGGTAGCACGAGCACAATAAGTTTCGATAACTGCATTATTGCGGCAGGTTCGCGCGTCACAAAACTCCCTTTTATTCCATGGGAAGACCCACGCGTAATGGATTCAACCGATGCGCTAGAACTTGAAGAAGTACCCAAGCGACTGCTGGTTGTCGGTGGCGGAATTATCGGGCTCGAAATGGCAACGGTCTATGATGCATTAGGTTCTGACATAACGGTGGTTGAGCTAGGCTCAGGATTAATGCCAGGCGCTGATCGTGACCTTGTGCGCCCCCTTGAACGCCGCATTAAAAAGAAATATGAAAATATATTCCTAGATACCAAAGTCTCAGAAATCAAACCGACAAAAGAAGGTCTAGTGTGTACTTTTGAGGGTGATAAAATCGGCACAAAAAAAGGCGCACCCGCCACAGATACTTTCGACCGTGTTTTAGTCTCAATCGGTCGTAGCCCTAACGGCAAGCTTATTGATGCCGAGAAAGCTGGTGTTACCGTTAACGACTGGGGATTCATCAACGTAGACAAACAACAGCGCACCAACATCGATCATATTTTTGCAATTGGTGATGTAGTCGGACAACCCATGCTAGCCCACAAAGCCACTCACGAAGGAAAAACAGCTGCTGAGAACATCGCGGGTCACAAATCATTCTTTGATGCACGCGCGATTCCATCGGTTGCCTATACAGACCCAGAAATAGCTTGGATGGGTAAAACAGAAGATGAGTGTAAAGCCGAAGGCATTGAAGTCAATAAAGGCGCATTCCCTTGGGCTGCCAGTGGGCGTTCTTTAAGTATAGGGCGTAACGAAGGTCTAACCAAAGTACTATTTAGTAAAGAAACAGGTAAGCTAATTGGTGCAGGTATTGTAGGTACAAATGCAGGCGAGCTAATCGCAGAAGCGGTATTAGCACTAGAAATGGGCGCCGATGCAGAAGATATTGGCTTAACCGTACACCCGCATCCTACACTTTCTGAAACGCTAAACTTTGCAGCTGAAGTGGCGGAAGGAACGTGTACTGATATTTATCTTCCAAAAAAGAAGTAAGTTTTTAATAGAGACCTTTACACCTGATTCGTGCAAAGATCTCTAATATTATCTGAAAAGGGTTCTTTTATAGAGCCCTTTTTCTATTGCAAAAAATTAATAAGGAACTTATTTAAGACTTTATGTACAAAGGAAGAATGCAAAAGAACGTTAATAACAGCGGTAAACCATTTATCTTTTTTATTATCTCTCTTTATTAAATCACTATAGAATTAACTGTAGAGATACAAACCCTATTAAAACAAACGCTTAATTAAAGATTAGATTCTACATACCCCAATGAAGTGCCAAGGGCATTTCATAATAAAAATTAAAATAATATATAATAAAAGGAATTCTATGAACCATCGAGTCATTAGATTTATGAAATTATCACTACCCGTTTCAATATTTAGCATACTTATACTTTCTGCCTGTGCAGGCGAAGGGTATGCCGATAATGGGCTTACTGGTGAAAAGAGTTCCAATGAAAATACCGACGAACCAAGTTCAACTTCTAGTGACGAAAATAGTACTCCAAAAAAAGACAAGTTAGAAACAGATACTTTTGCTCAAATAATCATTAAAGACCTTGAAAGCTTTAAGCATCTAAATCAAGAAAAGCTCTCAGTATCACAAAGTTATAATCGTATTGAAAATAAGCCTATATCTGTTACTCAACACGGCCAGAAAATCACGAATATGATAATTTTTGCTAACAGGAATGATAACTGCGGCATTGATATAAATGGTTATAGCGATGTAAATATCTCAAATGTAACTATCTATCATGCCAATATTGGGGTTTGTGCAAATAACGCAAAAGGTCTTAAAATAAATGGTTTGAAACTTGTTAGTCTCGCAGCACCAACAACTGGCCCACATTGTCCTCGCTCATCAAGTGATGGGCTTAATACAGAAGAATGCTGGGGGCAAATAGGTCAACCAGCTGATAGCCGGTTAGGCATTAGTCTTAAGAATTCACCCAATACAAAAATTACACATATTTCTAGCTTTCAGGCAGCTACTGGGGTGTATGCCATTAATAGCCCTAATACAAAAATATCTAAAATTCGTTGTTTCGATATGAGAGGACCTTTCCCACGCGGGCAATGTGTTCAGTTTAATCGCTCTAGCGATTCATCCATCAATACCTTTTACGCAAAAAATATTTATAATCAATCACATTCAGAAGATAATATTAATGCTTATCTATCCGATAATATCGTGGTTAAAAATGGTTTAATAGATGGAAACTGGAGTCAACATGGCGTGGGCGTCATTGCCGATAAAGGCAGTGATAATATGCTAGTTCATGATGTGGACTTCCTACATATTTCCACATCGGCTGTTAATGTCTGGTCGAATAATGAAAGTGAAACGGGTAAAAACTTTAAAGCAAGTAAACTTAGAGTTAAAGATACGCAGTGCTTCTCTAGAAAAAATAGCACGCCATCCACAGGTGGTTTAATTATCGCGGCTCAACCCTCTGCTGTGAACCCTATCTTTAGCGATATAAAATGGTATAACCATTGTCGTCCTAGTACCAACTGGTGTTTACCGGGGCAAAGTTGTAGAACGAATAGTTCAGGTAGCCTTATCAATTTTCATCAAGAAGACTTTAGCACTCGATGGACATCTGAATAACTCATCGTTATAAAAACAAAAAGTTTAATAGCTAGAGTATTCATTCAGCCGTACTTTAGCTATTATTAGCCATCAAATTAACGGTGGCACTATGAAAGAATTGTATGAAAAACTCGGTCTGTTTTACCTTGGTAAAGATATTGATAAAACAACACTTGAAGCCACCGATGCCCTAACCCTACTCAAAAATAAAAACTTCACCACCCATGCCACTATCATTGGTATGACAGGTAGCGGTAAAACTGGTTTAGGTGTAGGCATAATTGAAGAAGCAGCCATCGATAATATTCCCTCAATTATTATTGACCCAAAAGGCGACATGGGTAACTTGTGCTTAACAGACCCAGAGTTCTCACCCAAATCATTTGAACCATGGGTGTCTGATGAAGCCCAAAATAAAGAGCAAGACATCTCTAGCTACGCCGAGAAAATTGCCAGTATGTGGCAAAATGGTGTAGAAAGTGC
>JAZGFW010000198.1:0-5459 GCA_036479895.1 Cocleimonas sp.
ATCAAAAAGTCATTATTGGTATGTCTGGTGGGGTAGACTCCTCCGTTGCTGCCCTGCTTTTACTTGAACAAGGTTATCAAGTTGAAGGCTTGTTTATGAAAAACTGGGAGGAAGATGACTCAGAAGAATATTGCACCGCAACCGAAGATTTAGCTGATGCCCAATCTGTCAGCAATACGCTAGGTATAAAACTACACACAGTAAACTTTTCTGCTGAATACTGGGATCATGTGTTTGAGTATTTTTTAGAAGAGTACCGTTCTGGCCGCACCCCAAACCCCGATATTATCTGTAATAAAGAAATTAAGTTTAAAGCTTTTCTAGATTATGCCATCGGCTTGGGTGCTGATTATATTGCTACGGGGCATTACGCCCGACTGGATCGCTCAGGTTCTCATATCAAAATGCTAAAAGGTCTGGATGATAATAAGGATCAAAGCTATTTTTTATATACCTTACAACAACACCAGTTAGTTAAAAGTTTATTTCCCGTTGGCGAACTAGAAAAGCCAAAGGTACGTGCTTTAGCCGAGAAAGCAGGCTTGGACACTGCCAACAAAAAAGACAGCACCGGTATTTGCTTTATTGGAGAGCGAAAATTCACTGAATTTTTACAACGCTTTTTACCCGCTCAACCCGGAGAAATCATTACACCTGAAGGTGATGTGATTGGCAAACACCAAGGCTTAATGTACTACACATTAGGGCAACGCCAAGGTTTGGGTATTGGTGGCTTAAAAACAGCAAGTGATGAACCTTGGTTTGTGGTTGATAAAAATCTTAAAACAAATCAACTGATTGCGGGTCAGGGTCATAATCATCCGCTTTTATTAAAACAGCAACTTGAAGCATCGCAGTTACATTGGGTCGCTGGAAGCGCGCCTAGTGATAACTTCTCATGCAAAGCTAAAATACGTTATCGTCAACAAGAACAATCCTGCAAAGTTGTTATAAAGGCTGATACTTGTACAGTCTGTTTTGATGAGCCTCAACGCGCAATAACTCCGGGGCAATCTATCGTATTTTATGACAACGATATTTGCCTTGGCGGAGGCATTATTGATGCTATGAATTCGTCTTGTAACTAGGTATCCTTACAAGCAAGGTCTTTGCACAAAATCAGTGACGAGTAAAAACAGCTAAAATTCTACTGCATTTCTCAATCAGAGAAATGTTAGCTTATCTTCCTTTCGGTACTGACTTTGTGCAAAGTCCTCAGACAATATTTTTTTGCACTAATTTAAGGCTAACTGTGGAATCCAATACTCATAATCGTACTATAGCGCTGGCGGCTCTTTTTCAATGTGTGGAGGGGGTTAACCAGATAGCAAATACCGGCAATATAAATTCAGATCTCTATAAAACGTGCCTTAATAGTATTCTAACGGAAGACTCAAGTACTGCTGAGAGTCTTTATGGATCAATAGCAAATCTAAAGGTTGGTCTTAAAACGATGATGTATCAGCTAGGTTCAAGTCAAATGACACCTGACGGGAAACCTAAAGAGTTAGAATCAACGCGTTATGCACTAGGACTGATCCACCTAGAAAATAAACTCAATAAAAACAATGCCATCTTTGAACAACTCATAAATGGTATCCAAGCGACCCAAGAAAAGCTCGATCATTTTGATGCAGATCATGAGAATATAACTGCTTCACTGGCAGAACTGTATGCCAATACAATTAGTAATATTGGCCCAAAAATCATGATTCAAGGCGATCAAACCCATCTCGCCAACCCGAAAAATGCCGCTAAGATTCGTGCTTTATTATTGGCTGGTATTCGTGCTGCATTACTGTGGAGACAAGCAGGTGGTAATCGTTGGAAATTATTATTAGAGCGAGGCAAATTACAACGTCAGGCTGATGCTTTTTTATTACAGTTATAATGACTGATAAAAATATCGAACAACAACCTCCTGATCCTGAAGAACTTATTAAGCTAGCCAATTACCGAATGCCCTTTGGTAAACACAAAGGATCATTATTGATTGATTTACCAGAATCATACGTAGTCTGGTTTCATGGAGAAGGCTTGCCTAAAAGCGAGCTAGGAAAATTACTGGGTATTGTGTATACGATCAAAGTAAATGGGCTAGAGTTTTTGTTCAAACCACTGCGTAGCTAAGCTAGAAATACCCTAATTAGGGTCACAACTATCATCTGCACAGCATTCATCCTGCAAAAAATGTATTAAATCATTTAAGCTTTCATACTGTGGAATACAATACAACGTTCTTCCTTCTCGCTTTTGCTTCATTAAGTTTACTGATAATAATTTAGCTATATGATGTGATAACGTTGAATGAGGTATCGCCAGCTTTTCTTTTATCTCACCGACCGGTATACCTGAACGCCCTGCTTTCACCAATAATTTAAAAATACTAAGCCGTGTAGGATGACCTAGCTCTTTAAGTGCGTTAGCCGCTTGCTCAACATCTAAAGTAGCGGAGATTAAGTTGGTTGCCGTAGAAGTTTTAGTCTTTGTAGTGGTAGTTGTATTCATATTTCGATAATAACAGAAATAATTTGACACATTACATTAAAAACCTTATATTTCGACAATAGTCGAAATGAATGAATATAGGTAAACCAATGACTCCCGAACTATTAGAAAAACTAAAAGATTCCGCAGAAATGTTTGTTTTCTTGGCGGTAGAATTAACCGTACTATTTCTCGCTATTAGTTATTTAGTCGGTATTTTGCAAGAATACATTCCCCCTGAAAAAATCAAGAAAATCTTAAGCGCTAAGAACGGCAAAGGTTATGTTATTTCGGCATTACTCGGTGCCATAACCCCTTTTTGTTCCTGTTCAACGATTCCCTTTTTAAAAGGCTTGCTACGCGCTAAAGCTGGTTTTGGGCCAATGATGGTTTTTTTATTCGCAAGTCCCTTACTTAACCCCATTGTAATCGCACTTTTTATAACAACCTTTGGCATTAAAGTAGCATTGGTATACTTTTCAATGGCAATGGGTGTTGCTGTAACCGCAGGTTATACTTTAGAAAAGTTAGGTTTTGAAAAATATATTAAAGTTATTGATGAAGATACTGGGGAAGGCACATCAGGCAGTTGTTGTTCAAGTAACAAGCCCGTCAGTAAGTGGCAAAGAATTTGGGACATTACTTGGGCAGACTTTAAAACAGCCCTCCCTTACCTTTTAATTGCTGTTGCCATCGGTGCGCTTATTCACGGCTTTGTGCCAACTGATTTTATTACAAAATACGCCAGTGAAGATAATCTCTTAGCTATTCCTTTTGCCGCAGTAGTCGGTATCCCTTTGTACGTGCGAGCAATCACCCTAGTACCTTTAAGTGCTGCGTTAGTTGCTAAAGGCATGGGTATTGGGGCAGTTATGGCATTTATTATTGGCAGTGCTGGTGCTAGTCTACCTGAAGTGATTTTGTTAAAATCAATGTTTAAAAGTCAGTTGATATTTGCTTTTCTAGCGGTTGTTATCGGTATGGCAATATCTACGGGGTTGCTTTTTAGCCTGTTGTTTTAGTTAACTCGTTACGAAAATTAACAATCAAGTACTTCTTCTGTAACAAGTAAATGATGTAATAATTTTTGAGCTGGCGGGTAATTTTGATCGGATGATAAAGCAATCCAATGTATCGCTTCATCTCGGTCATCGGTTATTCCGGAACCATCAAAATACATCACACCCAGCCAATACTGCGCTTCGGCATTCCCTTTTTTTGATGCCATCTTGTAAAGCTGAACGGCTTTATAAAAATCTTGTGATACACCCTCCCCTTTACGGAGTTGATTTGCTAAAAGCAATTGCTTATCGGAAATAGAGATTTCAACCTTAGATGATTTATTTACTTGATTTCGGTCTTCAGCTGCCACGGCATTAAAAGACGTAAGAACAGGTAAGAAAAAGAACATTGCTGAGGCTAACAATGAGTGATGATTTAGTCCTTTTTTGTTACATCGCAAGCTATCAATAAAGTTTTGTGTCTTCTTTGTAATACGAATGCTTAAAAAAAGACAAGGCTTATCCAAAGACTTGATACGGTGTATATTTCTGAGTTTGATTAACCCCGCACAAACCTGGTTTTCTTTTAATTGACAGTGATAAGGCTCAATAGATGTGATTAATGATGACTGCTTTATTGCTAAGTCACCTTTTTGAAGACAGGTAAAACTTATCGTTGAAGGATGTAAATGAGCAGGAATTTCAAAATTAGAAGGGATAATATGGGCAGAAATTTTAAAATTATTAATATCAATCAAACGAATAATATGGTGTTTTCTTGTTCGCTCTGTTTTATCTAAAAGGTGTAAAAAATTTGGTAAAATAGATTCCACTCTGTACTGACTCAGTATTAATGTTGAAATAATATTTTCAGTATTTTTAATCGTTTGTTTTGATTCACCACTTCGCCGATAATGATTCAAAATCAAATGCCTCGCTAGAATAGCCTTCCATGAGAATGGTTTTATTTTATGGATTGTATTCATTGTTATTTCTCTCCCCTGCTTCTGTCAGTTATTTATCCAGCTGAAAACTATCCCTATCCAGTTTATAAGTCCAAGGTAATCCTGCATTTTTCCAACCATTGATCCCACGTTTACCTTTACTATTTCCTGCTTTTTCCTTATCACCTTCAAAACCATCTACGACGGTATAAACATTTGAATATCCCATGGTCGTTAATAAATTAGCTGCTTTTGCACTGCGTTTACCCGAACGGCAGAGTAAGATAACCGAAGTATCTTTACTAAGGCTTTTAGATTGGATAACCGCACTAAAGCCAGATAAAAACTGCTTGTTAGGAATTTTTTTAAAAGAAGATTTTTTCTCATCCCACTGTTTGTAGTCCAAAGTTAAAAATGGGATATTAATATCAAAGTTCTCTGGTGTGCCTACAAAGACCAGTTCTGAAGGAGTTCGAATATCAACAAAGAGCAAGTCTTGTCCCTTGGTTTGTTTTAAATTGTATGCCTCTATTGCACTGAGGTACTTCCCAGACTTGGTTTGTTTTTTGATAGATTGCGGTTTTTCTGCGGCCATCATTGGCACTAAAAATAAAATTGAAATGACTGATACGCTAACAAAAACCAATTTAATAAAATTTGAATTTAACATAAGTACTCCTATGACCTATGATTCAACGTCATAGATCTACAATTAAAATTAAGGTTTACATCCCCTACCGGCGGAGGTTAATAACCGAATGATGCAAACCTTAAAAGCTGTTACAACCAACCCACAAGTTGTGCTTGAGTGCCCGCTTTTCTAACATTCTTAAGCACATCCTGTGCCTTGGTTTGTTTAGCGTTATAGCCAATAATCATTAGATGAGGCTTGTTGTCAGCCAGTGATGCTGACTCTACCCCCGTTAAAGCCTGTATTTTTGTCGCTAAGGCTTTACGGTTTTTATCATCGAGCGTTTCATCAATGTGTATTACGATATCAGTTGAATGTTTCATCAGTACGTCCCTT
>JAZGFW010000199.1:0-3033 GCA_036479895.1 Cocleimonas sp.
TAACTAATAATATAGGTAGTTTAATATAAACATCTTCTATTATTAGCGGATGATTATATACTTAACCATCTATCATAATTGCTTAGTAATTAAGCAAATACTGCTTTGGGGATGAACGGTAGTTTTGCTGTTATAACGTCAAAGTATTACGCTAGAATCAAGAAGCCATAACGCATATGTTATGGCTTCTTGAATAAAACCGTGAGATTTTTAGTTTAAAGCGCTAGTTTACGGCGTATTAAAGCGAGCAAACCTAAGGCTGCTAAGCCAAGAGGTAGAGGTGTACCGCCACCGCTAGATTCACCGCCACCGCTAGATTCACCACCGTTGTCAGGTCCACCTGTGCCTCCCCCCCCATTACCAGAACCGTTTGTTTTTATGTTAAAACTTTGAGTCGCATTTGCGGCTGTTGCGTAAGGAGCTTCTGCTTTCGATGTAGCTTTGACGGTACATTTACCGACTTTTTTAAGCGTAATAAAATCAGTTTTGTCTTTAGAAATATCACAAATAGTAGTCGTAGTTGAAGAGTAGGAGACAGGTAAGCCAGATGATGCAAATGCATGTAATTGAATTTCACCTTGTTGAAGCTCCCAGTCTTTTGGTTTTTCAAAATAAATATTTTGCCCCAGTGTTAACGACCATTTTTCAGCTAGATATTTTTCAACTTCATTAACTTCTATATCTGAAAGGGAGCGATCATAAATAATGGCTTCTGCTATATCCCCATTTAGGTAAAAGTAACTATCGCCATTACCTTGGCTTCCGACACCACCAATGCTGGTTCGAGCTGCTTGATGATCGGCCTTATCGTAATTTCTGTCTTCTTCCTTGCCGTCAAGTTTTAAAATATTGGGTAATACTTTTTTATCCGGTTTGCTATAGCGAGTTGCAGCTACATGAAACTTTGTAGTTCCTAGCTTTGTTGTTGAATCAAGGTAGTTTGTTATACCTTTATCATGACTACTGTGAAGCATGCCATTATCAGCCCATAAAGTAGTCTGGTAAGGGTCAGAACCAATAAGGTTATGCTTGGCTAATTTGTTAGCATCTTTGCTGCCACCTTCATCGTTGATTTTAAAAACAACAAATTTAGTATAGCTGTCCTTTATTTGCCCTTTTTCACTAGTAACTAACGCGGTATTACTAAAAGAGACGGCAGACATTCCATTTGAGACAGCACTTAGTAATGCTGGTTCTAATATGTTTGGGGCAAGTGTGACATGATTGTTTTTGCCTGATTTGTCTTTCCAGCATTTTACTGCATTAGCGGTTGCGCTTGAAGGGACAGTACAGTCTTTTTTGGTAAAAAGTATAGTGCTTCCTGCTGATGCATCTAGCCAAAGGGTCATGCCTGCTTTGTCTGGGGCTGCTATTGCTAAAGGCGAAACAAGCAATGCTGCTGATATAATTGATAGTTGTAGTTTTGAATTAATCATAAAAGATCCTTGGGGTTTGTATATGTGGATAATACCTGTTTATTAGCTGTAACTGTTTAATTTATCGTTTAATTATTGAGCAGTAATTAGAAAAGTTTGAGTAACAGGAGGGGCTTTTGGGTATATTTTATTGCCTTTCTGATTTCCTTTTACGGTGCAAACGCCTGTAACGTCAAGTTGGATATATTCACCTTCGCCAATAATTTTACACGTATCAGGGGTGGTACTGGTAAAAGTAACCGCTAATCCAGAAGATGCATTAGCATGAAGTTGAATGGCATTACCTATACTCTTTTTGCCGTTAGGTTTTTGAAAGGTGATATTTTGTTTAAGTTTTAATCCCCATTTTTTTGCAAGATACTGCTCAACTTCATCGATTTCCACATCATTTAGTGCTTTATCATAAATGAGTGCTTCAGCTATTTTCCCCTCTAAATAAAAGTAGGTGCCTAGTTTATTTGGGCTACCAACACTTCCGATGGTAGTAAATGTTGTCTCATGATCGCTTTTATTGTAATTACTGGCTTCTTGTTTTCCATCAAGGTTTAAGACATTAGGGATAACAGGAACTTCGGGTTTGCTATAACGTGTTGTGGCAATATGATATTTGCGGGTGTTTAGCTTTTGTTTTGAATCAAGGTAGTTATCACTGTGGTGTTCGCTATGTAATCGGCCGTTATTTGCCCAAAGGGTAGTTTCATAAGGGTCAGAACCAATCAAATTGTGTTTTGGTGCTCCCTTTTTTTGTTTATCACCTTTATCGTTATCAATCTTAAAAAGTACAAATTTGGTATAGCTGGTATTAGCGGTAATTTGTCCAGGGATTTCAGTGATAAATCCAGATTGATTAAATTTCACAACCGTTTTTTTATTGGAAATATCGAATTGTCTTTTTGCACGAGATGATTTTAGAATGAGTGAAACATTATTATAATGCTCTGACTTGTCTTTCCAGCAACTGACATAATCAATTTTTCCCGCAGGCTTTTTACAATCTAAATCAGTAAATAGCGTACTGCTGTCATTAGCGTCGAGCCAAAGCGTTAAACCATCATGTATAGGCGTAGCTGATACAGGCTGTATCAGAAGGGAGGCTAGCGACAAAAGTATAAGCTGTCGTTTTGTGAGTAACATTCCTAATCCTTTAGTTTGTTAAGGAGCCTCTGATTAAGTCGATTAGAATTTAGCGCAGAAAAAACTGTCGCTATTTTTCATGAAGTGAGCCGTAATAGTCATTCTATTGCGGTGATCTTCGTGGAAAATATCGGCTGTTTTAGCAAAGCTAAAAATAATTGGACTTGATCAGAGTTTCCTTAACTGTTGTTATGTTTAAATCACTGCATTTTAAAGGATTCTCTAAACTTATGTTGCTTAAAGAATCGACGATAAAGCAGTATTGATAGGAGCAACAATGAAGGGGAATTCGTACCTCCCCCAGTATTTTTCGTCTGCGCACTGTTAACCTTTTCTATAATATTTATGAGTTCGTCCTTTGTCGGACTAGCACGATCTTTATAAGTTCCTTTTGAAAGTTCAATACAGTAGTCTGTTTCTTCTTTGGCTATTGAAGTACCTATAATTAGGTTGATTTGTTTGG
>JAZGFW010000200.1:0-14219 GCA_036479895.1 Cocleimonas sp.
TGTTCGAAACCTTCAAGACCGACACGGCTGAGCATTTCATTCACTCTTGAATCAATTTCAGTCTTGCTGAGTTTAAGTCTTTTGAGTCCAAACGATACGTTTTCTCTTACATTCATCATGGGGAAGAGCGCAAGGTATTGAAATACAATATTTACAGGTCGTCTTTCTGGTGGAATACCTTTCATGGATTCACCACGAATAAAAACTTCACCTTCTGTTTCTTTCTCAAAACCGGCAATGATGCGGAGCAGTGTTGATTTTCCACAGCCAGATGAGCCAAGAATGGAGAAAAATCCGCCATCTTTTACAGTGAAACTTACATTATCAACGGCGGTAAAGTCGCCGAACTTTTTTGTTAGATTTTTTATTTCTAAAATATTGCTCATAACCACTCCATGTAATGAGACCTTGGCATTGCCATACTCCGTGCAAATGCTCAATAGAACAATAAAAAAAAGCACTCAAAATTGAGTGCTTTTTAATAATAATTACTCCCTCACCATGTGGTAAGAGATTTTTGTTAGGAATACAAGGCGCATTATTTAGCCGCTTTAATTCTATCCAAAACTTTAGCTTCAATAGACTCAAACCCATCAGGAACAGGAGGGTGCCATTTGATGTTATCAATATCTGCTTTAGTGAATGATCTCTCGAAGTCTGCTTTGATTGCTGCATCAAGGTGCTGTCCAGCATCTTTAGAAGCCGTACCGTAGTTGCTTGCATTTGTAATCATTGCCGCATTTTTTGGACGTGAAATAAAGTTAATCCATTTGTACGCGCCATCTACATTCTTAGCTTTTGCAGGAATTGCAAAGGTATCAATCCAACCTAGAGCGCCACTTTTAGGTGCGATGAAATCAATATCAGGATTGGTCTTATGAATTGACCAACCTTTTGCATCCCAACCAGAAATAACATTAGTATCGCCACTTTTGATGATTTCTACCTGTGTATCACCACTCGTCCAGTAGTTTTTAACCAGTTTTTTAGATTCAATCAGTTTTTTCTCAACACGTCCCATCAGCTCTTTGTAAGCTTTTTTGTCCCCATACAATGCAAAAGGGTCTTCGCCCATACCAAATGCTGCTGCAATCAGTGTAGGTCGTTTAAGTCGGTAAGAAATCTTGCCTTCGTACTTAGGGTTCCAAAGATCAGACCAATCATTCGCATCAGGAGCCGTCTTTTTATTAACGATCATGCCTGTTGTTCCGTAAACATGCGGAACAGCAAAACCTTTGCCACCGACGTTGGTATTTTTCTTAACCGCATCAACCATTGAGGTGATGAGCTGGTCAGTTTCAACCTTGCTGTAATCAATGGCTTGATAAATTTTATGTTTCTCTTGCACAGCGGTAATACGATCCTGACTTGGTTGTGCTAAATCAAAACCAGCACCACGCGTTGCACGAAGCTTTGCGACCATTTCTTCATTGTTACTGTAAGTGACTTTTACCTCTATACCCGTTTCTTTTTCAAAGGCACTGACTAATGCTTTAGGCGCATAACCTTTCCAAGTAATTATTTTTAGCGTGTCTTTTGCCATCACGCTTGAGGCTAGTGCTAGTGCAATAGCACCTAGTAGGACTTTTTTCATTAACATTTGTAATCTCCGTTAGATTATTAAAATTAAACAACACTATATTTATAAATACTATAGTACAGTTATATGATAGTTACATGACAATCATTGCTTTTATTATTGAACAAGTAGTCAATTATTTAATAAAATATTAATGTATTTAGACTATATGGTCGTTTAGTTCGTTTTTATAAGCGTTGGCCTTTTCAATCTGCCGTTTGATTAATTTAAGTTTCTGCTCAAGTTTATTCACACTTGTTGTATCAGTTTCATCCTGTAGTCGCTTTTTAAGTTTGGATTCCTTGTTATCGAGTTTTTCCAAAAGTGTATTTATAACGGTGAGGGTCTTTTCCGTTTTATTTTCTTTAATCGCTATGCCTAGAATTTTATCGAGCTTACTTTTGATTTTACTGATTTTCATCTTGTTCCTTGCGAAAAAATTAGTGCCAGAACATCTATTAAGACTGGGAGTCTTTTGAGCTTGCTATATCTTCAATATCTTGTTCACTGAGTGATATTATTTTTTCTGCTTTTTTCAGTTCTAAATCTTGAGTGGAAAACAAAATCATTCCAGTATCTAATAAACGTTTAGCGGCATCCCTAGCGAAGGTTCTATCATTAAGGATAGATGTTGCCGTAACAGAATCTATCTTACCTTCTCTGATAAGCTTATCCAAACGGGCATTGGTTTCTTTTCGGTATTTTTTGATTTCAACGCGTATATCTTCAAGGCTTAATAGAGCAGATAGATCATAATTTTTTTCAGCATCAAGCTGATTGAGCTCTTTTAAAACCGATAAAATCAATAGCCGCATTTTATTGTATTCATTTCTAACAGCTTTATTTTCAGAATGAATATATTTTTTCATATTGTGCCGCAAACCATCAATTGATTTGGTACTTTCTAGTAGCTTCACTGCGGCTAAACGTAATGCAAATAGCTGTTCCTGTTGTTGTTCTGTAATAACGCCCTGTGCTTTTCCTGAAAATTCAATGATCGCTGCAATAAGCGTTTTAATGGAGAACTGATAACGTTCATTAAAATCAAGGTCAACGGTTTGTTGGCTCATTTTTATATCTTTTTTTAGATTGTCGCTTTGTAAAATAGCGCGATCTACATGAAGTGCTTTGGTAAATAGTTTTGAGACATTACGGTAAACATGAAGCAGTTCATTGTGTAAGCTCATCAATAACGTTTCTGGGTATTCTAAAGAAGCTTCATTGAGATAAAGAGGTTCAGAGATTTTTTTCGGGATGGGCTTAATGCTCTTTTCTAGAAACCTTACCAGCAAGCTAATAAAAGGACTGATTAGTAAAACACCGATAACATTAAAGGTTGTATGAAAAACAGCTAACCTTAAAGTGAAATTAGTAGGATCAATGCCAATTAAGCCACTGATTGTTTCTACAAGTTGAGTAATATATTCAATACCTAAAATAGCTAAGAAACCGGTGCTTACATTAAATAAGAAGTGTGCGCTGGCTAATTGCCTACCGCGGTTATTTGAGTTTAGTGAGCTAATGATAGCGGTAAGTGTTGTGCCGATATTAGCGCCTATCGCTAGAGCAACTGCATTTTCATAGTTGATATGTTGTAACGATAGGGCGGTAATAATTAACACCATAGTGGCATTACTAGATTGCATTACAACCGTTATCATGGCGCCAATAAGCGCATAGATGAGTAAGCCTTTTAAACCCCCAAGGGCATATTGAGTAAGATCTATTTGATCTTTGAAAGCTTCAAAACCTTCTCGCATAAAATGAATGCCAAGAAATAAAAAACCTAATCCAGCAATAATAAATCCTAAGCCGCGTAGCTCTTTAGACTTTTGAAAGGTAAAGACTAAGCCAATCACTAGCATTGGCATAGCATAAGCTGAAATTTTAACTTTAAGACCAAAACTGGCAACTAACCAAGCCCCAGCTGTTGTACCAATATTTGCACCAAAAATTACGCCGATACCTGCTGCCAAGCTAATAACACCGGCACTCACAAACGATACTAAAATGACTGATACAAGCGCACTTGATTGCATTACAGCAGTCGTTGACATACCTAAAATAATACTTTTCCAGAGCTTATTAGTACCCTTAGCGAGTAGCTTTTCTAATGCACCACCTGTAAATACCTTAAACCCATTTTTAAGGAAATACATGCCAAATAAGAAAATAGAAACGCCCGCTGCAATAGTTTTAAAATCAGCATTCAACCAAAAACCAAAGAGTAATGTGATTACAATAAAGGGTAGAAATATTTTTGGTAGCCACTTCAATTTCTTTACTCTTTTACAGATTTCTCAAAGAAGGGCTGCACACCTGCATTAGTAAGTGCTATTTGTAGTGGATTGCTTGGTTGGGATTCAGATATTAAGTGATCAACCTCATCTAAAGTAGCTACCTTGAAGGGAGCAATTCGATTTAGTTTAGAACTATCAGATAAGATAATTATATTATCTGACTGCTTAATCATTGCTTTGGCTAGTTGTGCTTCATCAATATTAAAGTCAGTAATGCCTGCGTTACAGTCAATGGCTCCTGCCGTTAATACCGCATGATTTAGATGAAATTGCTGTATCTGATTAACTGCAATGGCACCAATAGTTTCTCGGTTACCTCTATTGTAAAGGCCACCTACAAGATAAACTTCTGTGGTGGTTTGTTCGCTCACTGTTTTAGCAATATCAGAAGAGTTTGTAACGATGGTTAAATTCTCAATTGCAACTAATGACTCGGCAAAAGTAAGTGTGGTTGAACCCGTATCAATAAAAAGGGTATCACCTGAGGAGATCAGCTCACATGCTTTTTCAGCAATAATACGCTTTGCCTTAATATTTTCTCCCATACGTTGTTGAAAAGGCCCTTCACCCATTATCTGAGGTGAAATAGCGCCACCATGAACCTTTTGTAGTTTCCCTGAAGATGAGAGTACCGTTAAATCTCGACGAATAGTTTCAGGCGAAGTACCTAGCTGGGCGACAAGTGATTCAACGGATACTCTGCCTTCATTTCGAAGAATATGAATAATTTGTGCTTGGCGATCTATTGGTTTCATGGCTAATATTCTAGCACAATATGACTATTCGGTCATTTATTGTTGGCAGTATAGTCATTAAGGAGAGCCTGATTAAGTCGATTAGAATTTAGCGCAGAAAAAACTGTCGCTATTTTTCATGAAGTGAACCGTAATAGTCATTCTATTGCGGTGATCTTCGTGGGAAATAGCGGCTTTTTTAGCAAGCTAGAAATAATTGGACTTGATCAGGCTTTCCTTAAGGGTCTACTATAGAGGTGGCACTGTTTACTATTTTATTATGCCTAAGAGAGCAAAGAGAAAATGCTAACTAAAACATTTGATGTCATTGTTATCGGTGCAGGTATTGTAGGTTGCGCTATGGCAAGGCAGTTTACCCTTGAAGGAGCATCTGTGCTGACAATAGAGAAAAGTGCGGATATTCTTGATGGTGCAAGCAAAGGCAATAGCGCTATTTTGCATACAGGCTTTGATGCCCCACCAGATTCGGTTGAACAAGCTTGTATTGCTGATAGCTACAAAGAATACTTGGCAATTCGTAAAAAACTAAAGTTACCTTTATTGAAGACCAGTGCTTTAGTCACAGCATGGACAAAAGAAGAGGAAAGCTTGCTCACAGGGATTCTTGAAAAAGCTCATATCAATGGGGTGGATGACGCAGAATTAATCACCGCTAAATCTACCTTGAGCAAAGAGCCTAAACTCTCATCAAAGGTTAGAGCTTCTATTTATATACCTCGCGAATATGTGATTGATCCTTGGACAGCCCCTTATGTTTATATGCTTCAAGCACTTCAAAATGGCGCGCAGTTAATGCGTAGTACAGAAGTCATAAGTGGTGAGTTTGACGGTGAACAGTGGCTAATTAACACCAGTAGTGGCACTGTTAAAGGTGCGCTAGTTATTAATTGTGCAGGTTTATACGGTGACAAACTAGATGCGTTATTGATTAAAGAAACAGCATATGAGATTCGTCCCAGAAAAGGTCAGTTTATTGTTTATGATAAAGCCGCCAGCCAGCTGGTTGATTCAATTATTTTGCCAGTCCCGAATGAGATTACCAAAGGTGTGGTTGTGGTTAAAACTATCTTTGGTAATGTCTTAGTAGGTCCAACGGCTGAAGAGCAAAAGAGCCGTGATGATGCTTCAGTGGTCAAAGAAACATTGGAAGCACTACGAAAAAAAGGTGAAGAAATTATACCTGCATTGGCAGGTTTACCAATAACGGCGACTTTTGCGGGGATTCGACCAGCTACCGAGTTTAAAGATTTCTGTATAAAAACTTATCAAGATAAAAACTATATCAGCGTAGGTGGCATTCGTTCTACGGGTTTAAGTGCGGCATTAGGAATCGCCAAACGGGTGTATGGTGACTATCAAAAGCTTGGGAAAACACACGCGCCTAAATCAACGATAATCTACCCTGAAAATGTTAATCAGCTCGCGGAAACTGAAACACGGGATTGGAAAAAAGAAGGCAATGAGGGCATCGTCTGTCATTGTGAGTGGGTAAGCCAGCGAGAAATAAAACAGGCTTTAACAGGTGAAATGCCGGTAGGCAGCTTGGCAGGACTAAAACGGCGTACCCGTGTCACGATGGGTCGTTGTCAGGGCTTCTATTGTTCTGCCAAGTTGAGCGAGCTAACACAAGGTTGTTTTAAACATCCGATGGCAATCGGTGATGAAAAATGATTACCACAGAGGATACGCTAAGAAAAAGCTACGAGGTCGTCATCATTGGTTCAGGTCCTGCAGGATTAGCAACGGCGATCGAGCTTAAAAAGTTAGGTGTTAACGATATAATTGTTTTAGAGCGCGCTGATGAGGCAGGTGGGAATCCTCGGCACTGTGGTCATTCGCCGTTTGGATTTCGTGAATTCAAGCGCGTTTATTTTGGTCCTGCTTATGCTAAAAAAATGGTGAAAACAGCGAAGCAACTGGGTGTAAAAATAACCTTAAATACCAGTGTCATATCGCTCGGAAAAGGTGGTTTACTAACCTTATCAACACCACATGGCGTTAACCAACTACAAGCCAAAAGAGTCGTTTTAAGTACAGGGATTAGAGAGATGCCGCGTGCGCCACGTTTCGTATCTGGGCAACGACCTGCTGGCATTATGACGGCGGGAGCGCTTCAATCGATGGTTTATTTAAGTGGCAAAAAGCCTTTTAAAAAACCTATTATTGTGGGCAGTGAACTGGTGTCATTTTCCGCCATTGCTAGTTGTCGTCATGCTGGTATTAAACCTGTTGCGATGTTAGAAAAAAATCAAAGAACAACAGCGTATAGACCTTTAGGCTTATTTCCTCGTGTTTTAGGAATTAAATATTTACTTAATACACAAATTATTGATATTGAGGGAAAAGAGCAGGTAAGTGGAGTTAATGTATTAAATCAATCGGGTGAGAAAACACATATTGTCTGTGATGGTGTCATTTTCACAGGTAAATTCACTCCTGAGGCCTCATTGTTAAGAAGCGCAAATATTGAAATTGACCCGAATACGCAAGGGCCGATTATTGATCAGTTTGGACGTTGCTCTGACCCCGTTTATTTCGCATCGGGTAACGTATTAAGGCCTGTCGAAACAGGCGGCTGGTGCTGGAATGAGGGTGTTAAAACAGCACACTTTGTTAATGCCAGCTTGGCAGAGAAGTTACCCAGCACGGATACGCAATTAACAGTTAATAACGTTAGCAATAAAATCAAATACATTGTCCCTCAAAGAATTTCTATTGAGGCAGGGAAAACACTAACCATAGGTATGTGTCAGTTTCAATTACGTTTCAAGACAGCAGTTAAAGGTGGAGGCATAAAGCTGCTTTATAATAATGCGGAGATATATGATAAAAAGCTTCAAGCATTGCCTGAGAGGAGGGTATTAATAGCTATACCTGAGTTTTCTCGTATAGAATTTGATACGAATGATTTGGTAATTGATTATAGTTAGAGACCTTTAGTTAGAGACCTTTAGTTAGAGACCTTTAGTTAGGGACCTTTGATGAGTCAGTGGCGAAAGAAAATTATTAGTCATTTTTACTCATCACCTGATTCGTGCAAAGGTTTCAGTTGGGTTATATTTTGTTAGATACACCTCATTATACGAACACATTTTTATGAAAATACATCAACAAGTAGATTTATTGGATAATATCCTCGATAGCTGGCGTGACGCTCTAGGTAAGGATTTTACAGCCTACAGAAATCACTGTTATCGTGTACTTAATTTCTGTCTTGCAATCAGTGGAGATCTTGATGATTCTGAATCCCTGAAGAAAATTTCGATTGCAGTTGCGCATCATGATTTGGGAATCTGGGTAAACAATACTTTTGACTATCTCCAGCCTTCTAAGCAGCTTGCTCGTGAGTATCTCTCTAAGACAGATCAAAGTTCTTGGGCCGAAGAGATAGAGGCTATGATCGACCAGCATCATAAGATTCGCAGCTATAAAACTAACTCTGAGTGGCTGGTCGAACCGTTTCGAAAGGCAGATTGGCTTGATGTCTCAAAAAGTCTATTGAAATTTGGCCTGGCTTCAAACTATGTAGCAGAAGTTTTGTTAATATTTCCTAATGCTGGCTTTCATAAGCGGTTGATTAAATTAACTATTAATAGAGTCAGAACCAATCCTTTAAGTCCGTTTCCCATGATGAAGTTATAGCACTTACTAAACTTCGATGACGCAAAATCTTATCTATGCTAGTCTGTTTTCGCCTAATTCATAACCCAATAGAGTAATCACTTGTATATTATCCATAGTGAAAAAGATGTTCATAGTAATCGCAATGACTTTCAAAATCTAAAACAACTTCTCCCTTATTTAAGTGTTTATAAGGGTAGGGCTCTGTTTGCTTTGGCTTGCTTGGTTTTATCAAAGCTGGCAAATGTTTCAGTGCCTTTGGTTTTAAAAGAAATTATTGATCGTTTTGATGGCAAAGAAGCCCAACTTTTGGTTTTGCCTATCGGGCTGTTATTAGCGTACGGAGCATTTCGTTTATTAAGCTCTTTGTTTAATGAATTGCGTGACAGCGTGTTTGCGCGGGTGCGTTATCATGCGATGCGTCAGCTTTCTAAGCGAGTGATGCGTCATTTACATAAGCTATCCCTGCGTTTTCATCTTGAGCGAAAGACGGGCGCGATAAGCCGTGATTTAGAGCGTGGTACGCGTTCTGTCGGTACCTTGATGAATTTTTTGGTCTTTAGCACGGTACCTATTATTGTCGAGTTTTCCCTTGTCGCCATTATTTTATTATCCAACTACGCATGGGTTTTCGCTTTGGTTACTTTTGGTACGGTGATTGTTTATATCTCGTTTACCTTGCTGATGACGGAGTGGCGAATGGAGCATCGTCATGCCATGAACCGTCTTGATTCTGAAGCCAATACACATGCCTTTGATAGTCTCATTAATTATGAAACAGTAAAATATTTCAATAATGAGCCGTTAGAACAAAACCGCTACGATGGTCTACTAAATGAATGGGAAGACGTTGCTGTAAAAAGCCAAACAACGATGTCGATGCTCAACTTTGGACAGGGCGTGATTATATCTATCGGCGTTACGATCATTATGTATTTTGCTGCAAGCGGTGTGGTTGATGGAAACATGAGTATCGGCGACTTAGTGATGGTGAATGCCTTTATGTTGCAGTTATTCATTCCACTAAATGCGCTAGGAATCATTTATCGACAGATAAAATATACGCTGGCTGATATGGATTTAGTCTTTAAGCTATTAAAGAAAGAGCCAGAAATTCAAGATGCCGATAATGCGACCGATCTGAAAGTTGCTAAAGGAGATGTTACGTTTGAACATGTAGACTTTGCTTATGATGAAAAGCGTTCAATTTTGCATGATGTAGATTTCACTATTCCTGCGGGTAATACCGTTGCCGTTGTTGGTTTTAGTGGTGGTGGTAAATCAACCTTAGTACGCTTGCTGTTTCGTTTTTATGATGTATTAAAAGGGCGTATCTTAATTGATGGGCAAGATATTAAAACCGTCACCCAAGACAGTTTACGCAAAGCCATCGGTATCGTGCCACAAGATACTGTGCTATTTAATGAAACTATTTTTTATAATATTCAATACGGTAACTTAGATGCGAGTGAAGAGGACGTAAAACAAGCGGCAAAAATGGCGCATATTGATACTTTTATTGAAAGCTTGCCTGATGGTTGGGATAGTATTGTAGGAGAGCGCGGTTTAAAACTATCGGGTGGTGAAAAGCAGCGTGTTGCTATTGCAAGGACGATATTAAAGAAACCTGCAATATTACTGTTTGATGAGGCTACATCGGCATTAGACACAGAAACTGAACAAGCGATCCAGAAAACCCTAAGGGAAATTTCATCCAATACGACGACACTTATCATTGCGCATCGATTATCCACGGTAGTTGATGCGGATATGATTATGGTGATGGAAGCAGGTGTTGTTGTGGAACGAGGCACGCATCAAGTCTTGTTAAATAAAAAAGGGCGCTACTGGGAGATGTGGGAGTTACAGCAAGAAAGTAAACAAGTTGATTAAGGAGCCTCTAATCAAGTTGATTTTAATTTAGCGCAGAAAATACTGGCGGTTTTAGCAAGCTGAAAATAATTGGACTTTGTTCAGAGCTCCTTATGTATTATGCAGTTTGTCACGGTAAGTGGTGCGCTTATCATGCAGTCAGTAAGGATAAGCCGTTAGGGAATAGCGCTGTTTAATAAAATTTTAAGTACTGTAATATTCTCTTCCAGTTACAGCGAGTAACAAATTTTAAATCTCCTTTTTTATTAGTTATGTAAGAATTGGATATACCAGTTGAAGTCAGGGACGACTTAAAAACTTAAAGATTTTTGATAGGGTCTTTAAGTTTTTTTAAAAGGAAAATCAACTGGGAGCCAAGGACGGCTCACCCCCATTTATTTTTATTTCTTTTTTTATTTCCCAAAGATTGTTCGTTTCATTGAGCCAAGGATCGGCTCCTTTTTTTCTATCTTAAGCTCTGGTTTATTTTTTTTCACGTTTGTAAAAAACGAGACTGGCGCGTTATCCTTCCTTGCCATTTTATATGCTGTCTTTGAAGCCTCGCTACTTGTCAAGAGTGATTTAATTTCTACACGTTCATCAATCACATTTGCGATTGATTTTTCAGCAGGTTTAGTCACTGGTTTTGCAGTGCCCTTATTTTTTATAATAATTGGCTTCATCTTTTTTGGTATGTTTTTTTGAGCTGCCGGCTTAGTTTTTGCTTCAGCCTTCTTAACGGGAAGGAGCTTTTTTATAGGCGCTTCTTTTTTTGTAGTAATAATGTCTTTGAGTTCCGTTTTTTCTAAGGGGAGAGCAGCACTAGTTTTTTCTGTTTGAATATCTGGATTCTTTGTAGGAGCTTTAGTTTCTACCTTAGCTTGAATCTTTGGTTTGTCATCTGCTTTAATTAATGGCTTAACTTTGGTCTTTGATTTTGTTTCAGCTTTTTTCTTAAGCTCTATTTTGGGCTCTTTAAGGTTTACTTTGGGTGGGATACTTGTAGGTGTTTGAGGTTTTGTCACCTCTACTTTTGTTGCAAGCTGTGGCTGCGGTGAAGAAACTGTTGTTTTTTTAATGTCCGTTTCTAAATTATTTAACTCATCTAGCATCGCGCGTGTTTCATCTACTTTATCTGACATATCGGTAAACATGGAGAAGGTAGAATCGAGCGTATGCGACAACTTCGCTATTTTTGAAAAATCGAGTTTCTTTAGGTTACTTTGTGTTTGAGTATTAATAGAATGGCTTTGTTCTTCGTGACGACGCATTGTTTCAATGTGCTTACGGCTTTCATCAATATTGGCATTTAGCTCTTGTCTTGCAAGGTCAGCTACTTGGAAGCTAGTGTCGAATTGCTCATAAGCCTGTTCTTCATAGGCGCTCAACTCATGAGTGAAATTATTGAGAGACTTTTCTGCAGATTTTTGGTGTCTTTTTAATAGGTTTAAAAGTTGATTTGATTCTTTTAAGGTATCTTTTAAGTTTTTATTAAGTGCTTCAGAGCTCACCGCGCTTTTACTAATAACGTTAATTTGCTCATTGTGTTGGATTAGGTATTCATTCAGTAACTCTTCTGACTGAATCTTTTGTTGAAGCATATCATCAAGATTTTTATCAACTTGATTTAAACTTTGATCTAAGCCGCCTTGTACTTTTTCGATGGTTGAAAGGGTCGATGTTAATTGTGCATCCCAGTAGCCTTTAATTTTATCAACATTCTCATTAACGGTATTTGAGATAACGTCAATTTCTTCTTTTTTGGCTTTAGCTTGTAGGGTGATTTCTTTTACGTCTTTATCAAAATCATCAATTGCTTCTTTCTTCGCTGTAAAATCCTGAACATCGCCTCTAATCTTATGAACAATTTTGGTGGTTTCTTTTTCTTGCTCTCGCACAGTTGTCGCTGCTGCGATAATATGCTCATGTTCTTCTTCTGCTTGGATGCGAATTTCTTTAATCAGCTTCTTTTCACGACGACCGACCCAGCGACCAAGAAATAATACAAGTACTGATATTATTAGTGCTGAAGCAACAATGCCAGCGACAACCAGTTCGATAATATGGGTAAGTTGCGCACTTTCATCACTTAAACTAGTGGTAGTAGGCAGTACTTTTGAGGATGGTTCGACGAGCGTTGATTTAATGGTTGTTTCCGTATCACTATCTTGAATAAATGCCTGCAAATCTGCAGCATTGATAGTGAGTGAGATCATTCCAAAAAAAACTAAGAAAGATATTCCTTGAAGAAATAAACGTGCCATGGGGTTCCCTTTTTAATACCCGAATGCTGTGAAAAACTTAATTGTTGGGGTTATAGTTTTAAGCATCGATGAATATATTATCTTGCATATAGTACAGTAATTCTGGATATGTTTAAGGGTATTTATAAAGATTTTTTGAAATGTTTTATGTATTTTTATGGGGATATTTATAGAGAGCTTATTTAGCTTAAAAATCAGGGGTTTATTTTTTAAACTAGGTACTAGTTCAAGTTAAATCTTCAAGGGCTTCATATAAGACTAAAGCTTCAGGGTTTGCCAAAGCATGAGTGTTTTTAACTACTCGACCATGAATCACCTCTTTCACTGCTAGTTCAACAATTTTTCCTGATTTGGTACGAGGGATATCACTGACCTGAATGATTTTAGCAGGTACATGCCTAGGGGAGCATTCTTGACGGATGGTTTGACTGATTTTATCCATGAGTTGCTGGTTAAGTGTTAAGTCTTTTTTAAGAATCACAAATAAGACTATCCGCACATCGTTATCCCAATCTTGGCCAATTACAATACTTTCGATAACTTCATTAAGTTGCTCAACATGGCGATAAATTTCTGCAGTACCGATTCTTACTCCAGCTGGGTTCAAGGTAGCATCTGAGCGACCATAGATAACCATGCCACCGTTGGGTTTTTGCTCGACATAATCACCGTGATGCCAGATGTTTGTGTATTTTGAGAAATAAGCTTGGTGGTATTTTTGGCCGTTGTTATCTCTCCAGAAAAAAGCAGGTTGAGATGGGAAAGTCTGGGTACAGACTAATTCACCTTTTTTACCAATAATTGACCTGCCTTTATCATTAAAGACTTCAACAGCCATTCCTAAACCACGACATTGGCTTTCACCACGGCGTACGGGTAGAACGGGGCTTCCTAGTACAAAGCAAGAAATAATATCCGTGCCACCAGAAATTGATGATAAGCAAATATCAGTTTTAATAGCTTGGTAGACATAATCAAAACTTTCAGGGGCAAGCACTGAACCTGTTGAGCAGAGCGTGCGCAGGTTAGTAAGTTTGTGTGTTTGTTTGGGGGAGAATTCATGTTTTTTCAGTGAATCGATATACTTTGCTGATGTTCCAAAGAGTGTGACACCGACTTCATCGACATAATCCCACAATATATTGCCTGAGGGGTAAAATGGCGAGCCATCATAAAGCACTAAACTAGCGCCCGTTGCCAATGTAGAGACTAGCCAATTCCACATCATCCAACCACAAGTTGTAAAATAGAAAACCTTATCGCCTGTTTTTATATCAGCATGTAATTGGTGCTCTTTTTTATGTTGTAGTAACGTTCCGCCTACCTTATGAGTGATACATTTGGGTTGACCGGTTGTCCCTGATGAGTACAAAATAAAGAGGGGGTCATTAAAACCACAAGGTTCAAAAGTAAGCGTTTCATTAGGGTGGCTACTGACAAGCTTCAACCATTCAAGGTTGTTACTATTTGGTTTTAAATCAAGAAACGAGACACTAACAACGGCTTGAATAGAGTCAATAGAATGATTGATTTCAGCAACTTTCTCACGAAGATCAATTTCTTTACCATTATAAAAATAACCATCTTGGGTAAGTAAGATCTTAGGTTGTGTCTGCCCAAAACGCTCAATAACACTCTTTATCCCAAAATCGGGGGAAGTAGATGTCCAGATTGCACCGAGACTTGTGGTTGCTAACATGGCTACCACGGTTTCTGGAATATTCCCCATATAGCCAGCTATCACATCCCCTTTTTGTATACCTAGTGACTTGAGCCAGTTAGCTATTGCAGAGACTTGTTGGATTAAGTCCTTATGACTTAATGAGTA
>JAZGFW010000201.1:0-3802 GCA_036479895.1 Cocleimonas sp.
AATACAACAAGATACCTAGAAAATCAGCCAACCAATCCAACAAAGAGAATGTTCTATCCACCGAGAAATATTGCATTACCTCAATGGCTAAACCATATATCAATAAAGGTAAACCCTTCCATAACCAAAATGGATAGCGAGAAATTGCCAAATCCATAAGCACCGAAAAACCAAAAAAAACGATAATGTGTATAACTTTATCATTCATTGCCATACTTGGAGGTATATCTAGTTTGTTAGTGGCAACCCAGATGCCCAATAGCATCAGAAAAATCACAAGGGTTCTGGTACTAATTTTAAATACAGCAACTCGCCGCAATTGACGCACCCAGACAATTAAATAATGTATTATATTTTGTTTGATTTATAGTCCTTAAAAAAGAATCAATAGTAAAGGATGCGCATAGTATCCTTCCTACATATAAATTCCAATTACCAATTAAAGAACTTACGACCTATGGAAGATGTATCACACATACTAGATGAACTTAACAAGCCGCAACGTCAGGCTGTTTCTGCAGAAGCAATCCCGCAGCTAATTTTAGCGGGTGCAGGCAGTGGTAAAACCAGAGTTTTAGTGCATCGTATTGCTTGGCTGATTCAAGTTGAGCAAATATCACCTTTTGCTATTCTAGCTGTGACCTTTACCAACAAAGCCGCCAGCGAAATGCGCGGCAGAATTGAAAATCTACTAGACTCTCCTGTAGGAGGAATGTGGGTTGGTACTTTTCATGGGCTGTCTCATCGACTGCTTCGTCGCCACTGGCAGGAGGCCAACCTTATACAAAACTTTCAAATTATTGATTCAGATGACCAATTACGATTAGTTAAACGTGTCACACGCGGTTTAGAACTAGATGAAAAACTATGGCCTGCCAAACAATCACAATGGTTCATTAATAATAAAAAAGATGAAGGCATACGCCCTCAACATATTGAAGATAAGGATGATCCCACGACCCGCCAACTTGTCGAAGTTTATACCTTATACGAAGAAGCTTGCCAGCGATCTGGCGTGATTGATTTTGCTGAAATGCTGTTACGCTCATTAGAGCTATTGCGCGATAATGAGGAGATATTACAACATTACCGTAAGCGCTTTCGTCATATATTGGTTGATGAGTTTCAAGATACTAACAGCCTACAATATGCATGGGTTCGCTTATTAACGAGTGAGCAGACGCCGCCGTTTGTGGTAGGCGATGATGATCAATCTATCTACGGCTGGCGCGGGGCAAAAATCGAGCATATTCAAAACTTTTCGCGCGACTTTCCACAAACACAAGTTATCAAGCTCGAACAAAATTATCGTTCTTCCGGGAATATTCTCAAGGCTGCCAACGCAGTTATAGATAATAACCAAGGACGCTTAGGAAAAAATCTCTGGACCGACGATGGTGAAGGCGAGCCTATTCACCTTTACGCTGCTTTTAATGAGATTGAAGAAGCCACTTATATCGCCTCCCGTATCCAGCAATGGGCGAGTCATGGCAACTCTCACAGCGATATCGCGATACTGTATCGCTCAAACGCCCAGTCACGTGTTTTTGAAAGCACCTTAAATGAAAACAACATCGCTTACCGTGTTTATGGCGGACAACGCTTTTTCGATCGTGCCGAAATCAAAGATGCTCTCGCCTATTTACGCTTATGTTCTAATCGAGACGATGACTCTTCATTTGAGCGTGTCATTAATCAACCCACACGCGGCATTGGTGATAAAACTGTTGGCATGATCCGTGACAACGCACGTAACACCAGTAGTTCAATGTGGCAATCAGCACAAATATTACTTGAAAACTCGGTTTTCTCAGCACGTGCAGACGGAGCTATTACTGGTTTTCTAACGCTAATAAACACAATAGCTTCAGAGATTAAGGGAAGCCCCCTGGACGAACAAGTTGAACACGTCATTGAATATTCAAAGCTCAAAGACCATTACCTAAAGAAAGACAAAGGAGATGCTGGACAAGCACGTATCGAAAATCTCAATGAATTAATTTCGGCTGCGCAAGGCTTTAACTACAAACCTGATGAAGAACATGCGGATATGGATTTTCTTACCGCTTTTCTTTCACACGCCTCTCTGGAAGCGGGCGAAGGACAAGGTCAAGCTGGTGATGATTGCGTACAACTCATGACATTACATTCCGCTAAAGGCCTAGAGTTTCCACTGGTATTTTTAGTAGGATTAGAAGAAGGTTTATTCCCGCACAAGATGTCTGCAGAAGAACCTAGTCGCTTAGAAGAGGAGCGCCGTCTCTGCTATGTGGGGATTACCCGTGCAGAAAAACAGCTAGTAATCAGCTATGCCGAACAGCGGCGACTGTATGGTGATACACTTTATGGCGTACCCTCTCGTTTCATCAAAGAAATACCGGATACATTAATTGAGGAAATTCGTCCTAAAGTGACTACTTGGCAATCAAACTACGAAAGAAAGGCAAGGCCTGCCTCAGCGATAAGAACCAATGAAACAGGTATTGCAATTGGGCAAAATGTATTGCACGCAAAGTTTGGTGAGGGCACAGTCACTGACGTTGAAGGCTCGGGCAATCAAGCCCGAGTCCAAGTGAATTTTAATGACGTTGGTAGTAAGTGGTTGGTTTTGAGTTATGCAAATTTAGAATTGGTCAAATAAGTTATGTCCAACAAACTAAAACGCTTCGTTTTCTACTGATTCGATAGCCTCAAGCTCAACATAATCAAGCTTACCATTTGTTGAGTAGACTTGCGTGACATTCCCTTCATCAATAGTACCATCAGTCAATAACATAATGACTGTACTGTCACCTTCGGTAAACTCAATTGCATTTTCAAAACCTGCAACAGCTGTAACCATCAAATCACGAGTAACATTTCCGTCTCCGCAATTCTCTTTAATCACAGCAGTACTTCCCGTGATTTTTAAGGTTCGAGAATTACATTTACCATTCGCCCCTTCCGCGTTCGTATAACTCAAAGTCACACCATTTAAGTTAGATAAACTAAGAGGTTTAGCTTTATAAAGAACAAGGTTCGCACCACCTTTTCTAACAGAATATTTATTACCATCCTTTGATGTTAACGTATATGAAGTATTATCAATAATTAATTTCCCTTCACTTACATCCCAATTAAAATCTGATCTGATACTAGGCTCATCGTCTAAATACTCCGTTCCAGAACCACCCGCATTAAAGAACAAGGCCGAGCCTAAAACAATTACTTCAAACTCTTTTGTAATATAGATTTGTTTATCGAAATCAGAAGTCGAAAAATTGGTTTCAACAGGCTTCTCTCCATCATCTGAATTATTATTCCCGCCACCACAAGCAGTTAACCCAAACGACAAGGTAGCTAAAAAGAATATTTTTTTATATTTACTTTGCATCGAACACACCCTTAGAATACATTATTTCAGTAAAATATAGCAGAACCAGATTTCAAGTCCATGTTTATCAGACAGCTAGCACAAACTTTAAGCGACTTCATCCTCTTTTACTGCTTGTAATTGAGCAACTAATGCATCAGGTAGCTCCATTTTTTTAGCCAATTCTGATAAATACTTTCTCTCCATTGAGTTTTCTTTATCAGTCACTACAGCCGAAACTAAATAAATCTCTGCTGCCATTGCTTGATTTTCAGCCAGTGACGCCACTTCCTTTACATCAAGCGGCTTCTTAATTTCCTGTTGTAATAAATCAGCAATATTATCACTTAAACCAAGCTTTTCAATTTGCTCTTCAATCGCAGCAATCTCTTTACTATTAATATGACCATCGGCTTTAGCCGCTGCAATCATAGCTTTTAGTAACACTTC
>JAZGFW010000202.1:0-7516 GCA_036479895.1 Cocleimonas sp.
GAAACCGCTAAAGAAGACCTCGCCAATTTTGGTTTACTCCTAAAAAATCATACCCGTGTGGAAGAGCGTGAATTATTTCCTATTATAGAAAAGTTATTTTCTGATGAGGAGCTTGATGCTGTTTTAAACTTTGTTCCTCTTGATTAACATCCATTTATACTAAAAGAGACCTTTGCACGAATCAGGTGACGAATAAAAATGACTAATATTTCACTGCTTTTCGTTGAAAAACTTGCTAATAACCCGTTATTAGTTTCATTTTCCGCCTCAATCAGTAAAATACTAGCCTATTTTTCTTTCGCCACTGACTCGTATAAAGGTCTCATAAGGTTGCATGTGTAAAGAGTAATTAGCTCAAAATATACTTCTCTAAAAGTTGCTCCTGCACATCTTTCTCAAGCCTAGCACCAAAGGTTGCAACGATTCTAGCCGCAGCTTCACTGGCTAACAGTCCTGCATCGCGATCACTCAAACCATGTGTTAATGCATACATAAAGGCGCCTGCAAACATGTCGCCCGCACCGTTGGTATCAATAGCTTTAACTTTACTGACCTCAATATCTACATGCTTATCGCCTGAGATTACTTTCGCGCCTTTACTGCCTAATGTAACAATAACCTTATTAGCTATTTTTTGAAGCTCCGTAATAGCATCATCCAAGTTATTGGTATCGGTATAAACTTGCGCTTCTTCCTCATTACAAAAGAGTACGTCGACACCATCACCTATAATTTCAGACACGCCTTCTTTAAAGTAAGTAACCATGGCAGGATCAGAGAAGGTAAAAGCTGTTTTGACGCCATTATCGCGGGCAATTTTTCGTGCCGAAATTGCAGCATTTCGTGATACATCAGAAGTAACTAAGTAGCCTTCGATGTATAAGTACTCTGAATCCTTTAATTCATCAATATGGAGGTCTGATTCAGAAAAATCAGAGGTGATACCTAAATAGGTATTCATAGTACGCTCTGCATCTTCGGTCACCATAACCAAACATTCACCGGTAACACCATCGCCCTTTATTTGATCAAGTTTTGTTTCTACGCCAGCTTCTGCGAGGTCTTTCATATAGAAATCACCCGTTTCATCATCAGCGACTTTACAGGCATAAAAGGTTTTACCGCCAAACTGGCTAATAGCTACGATGCTGTTAGCAGCTGAACCACCACCTGCTCGTTTTTTTAAGCCAAATGTTTCATTTAAGCTGGAAAGCAAGGTTTTTAGCTGATCCTTCTCGATTAGTGTCATTAAACCTTTTTCGATACCTTTCTCTTTAAAGAAAGCTTCTGTCACTTCAAATTCTTTATCAACAAGTGCGTTGCCGATGCCGTAAACGTGGTATTTCATATGATTCTCTTTTTCAATATATTGTTTAAAACTGCGCGCAATTTAACAGATTTTCAAAAAAACTAATACTTGTTTTGCTGTTACAATGCCCCAATCATACTGACTCTAACGGAGAATTTTTTAATGGATTATCAACACATCAAAATACCAAGCTCGGGCGAAAAGATCACGACGAATGCTGACTACTCACTCAATGTTCCAGATCAAGCTATTATTCCTTATATCGAAGGTGATGGTATTGGAATTGATGTTTCCCCCGTCATGATAAAAGTGATAGATGCTGCTGTTGAAAAAGCCTACGGCGGTTATAAGAAAATCCATTGGATGGAGATTTATGCAGGTGAAAAAGCAACCACTGTTTATGGTGAAGATGTATGGATGCCAGAAGAAACGATGGATGCAATTAAAAACTATGTCGTCTCAATTAAAGGCCCATTAACTACTCCAGTCGGTGGAGGTATACGCTCATTAAACGTAACACTGCGTCAAGAATTAGACTTATACACTTGTTTACGCCCCGTACGTTATTACGCGGGTACACCTAGCCCGTTGAAGGAGCCAGAAAAGACCGAGATGGTGATCTTCCGTGAAAATTCTGAAGATATCTATGCGGGCATCGAATGGGAAAGTGGTTCTAGTGAAGTTAAAAAAGTCATTAAGTTTTTACAAGAAGAAATGGGGGTCACAAAAATTCGTTTCCCCGAGACATCTGGAATAGGGGTCAAGCCCGTATCAAAAGAGGGTACTGAACGCTTGGTAAGAAAAGCACTCCAATACACGATTGATAATGATAAATCGAGCCTAACCATTGTACATAAAGGCAATATTATGAAGTTTACCGAAGGTGGCTTTAAACAATGGGCTTATGACTTAGCAAAGAATGAGTTCGGTGCCACTGATCTGGACGGCGGTCCATGGATGTCGTTCAAGAACCCAAAAACAGGCAAAGATATTGTAGTGAAAGATAATATTGCAGATGCTTTCTTGCAAAATATTTTATTGTACCCAGAAGATTATGACGTCATTGCAACGTTAAACCTTAACGGCGACTATGTCTCAGATGCGTTAGCGGCACAGGTTGGGGGGATTGGTATAGCACCCGGTGCAAACATGTCAGATACGATTGCATTGTTTGAAGCAACCCATGGTACTGCACCACCAATTGCAGGCATGAACAAAGCGAACCCTGGCTCTATTATTCTGTCAGCTGAGATGATGTTAAGACATATGGGCTGGGTAGAATCAGCTGACTTAGTGGTTAAAGCATTAGCAGGGGCAATAGTTGCAAAGAAAGTGACATTTGATTTTTCCGATCAAATGGATGATGCAGAAGAAGTAAGTTGTTCAGAATTTGGTGAGCAGATGATTTCTCATATGTAAAAAAGCACTACCATGAAGGCATAATGGTTTCTTTATTAAGGCCTAGTCTTCATGGTAAAAAGAATATTAAGGGCAATTAAAAGCTATTAAAAAGGCTAGAAATGAAAAATTTTAGAACCAAAAATATGAAAATGATGACGACAAATGTGATTAAAAACCACTCAGATGACGAATTGGACCATGATTCCGACTTGATGGTACAAGAATCCCGCCCAGATGTAGAAGAGCCAAAACGATACAAAGTTATACTGGTTAACGATGACTTTACACCGATGGAGTTTGTGGTTGAGATTTTAAGTATCTTTTTCAATCTTGATGAGGAAACAGCCACACGCATTATGCTAAATGTGCATGAAAAAGGAAAAGGTGTCTGCGGGTTATTTTCAAAGGATATTGCAGAAACTAAGGTCGTCATGGTAAACGAATTTGCCCGAGAAAATGAACACCCTCTATTGTGTACAATGGAGCAAGAATGAAAATTTTAAATGGTGTTTCTCATGTTAATTTCGTTGTTTCAGGCCACAGGGCTTATAAGTGCTAACTCAAAAGAAAGCACTAAAAAAGTGTCTCAAACAGACGCGAATCCAGGAGTAAAATAATGTTAAGTACAGAAGTTGAATTTTCTATCAATAAACTTTTTCAAGATGCGAGAGACAGGCAGCATGAGTTTGTCACCGTCGAGCATTTATTACTCTCTATGACGAATAACCCGTCTGCAGGTAAAGCACTACGTGCCTGTGGCGTTGATATAAAGGTTCTGCAAAGTGATTTACAAGCTTATATTGAAGAAAATACACCACTACTCAGCGAGAACGACCAACGTGAAACACAGCCAACTTTAGGCTTTCAGCGTGTTATTCAACGCGCAGTTTATCATGTACAAGCAACAGGAAAAGGCGAAGTAACGGGGGAGAATATCCTCGTGGCTATTTATGGTGAGCCTGAATCACATGCCGTTTACTATCTTGCACGCCAAGATATGTCACGCCTTGACTTGGTCAATTTTGTTTCGCATGACATTCATAAAGATGAAGCATTACTGTCTGACTTTTCACTTGAAGAACAACAGAACAATGAAGAACAGCTTAATCCAGAAGAAGCTGGAGAAGAGGGTGAGACGAAGTTAAGTCCTTTAGAGCAATTCTCTACCAATCTAAATGAATCAGCTATCAGTGGTAAAATTGATCCTTTAATCGGACGTGATGAAGAAGTTGAGCGAACCGTTCAAGTATTATGTCGTCGTCGAAAAAACAACCCTTTATTAGTCGGTGAGTCAGGGGTAGGTAAAACGGCGATTGCTGAAGGTCTTGCCAAACGTATTGTTGATAAAGAAGTCCCCGAGGTTTTACAAGATTCTGTTATCTATTCGCTTGATTTAGGTGCACTAGTGGCAGGTACAAAATACCGTGGTGATTTTGAGAAACGTCTTAAAGGTGTACTTAACCAAATCAGAAAAGAAGATAATGCGATACTCTTTATTGATGAAATTCATATCATGATTGGTGCCGGTGCGACCTCGGGTGGTACCATGGATGCTGCTAACTTGCTCAAGCCCATGTTGGCAACGGGTGAGTTAAAATGTATTGGTTCAACGACCTATCAGGAGTACCACAGTATTTTTGAAAAAGAACGTGCTTTGGCGCGTCGTTTTCAAAAAATCGATGTTAAAGAACCCACTGTTAATGAAACCATTAAAATTCTCAAGGGTTTAAAGTCACGTTTTGAAGAGCATCATAATGTGGTTTACACTCTGCCAGCGATTGAAACAGCAGTAAAATTGGCAGAGCGTTATATCACAGATCGTTTCTTACCCGACAAAGCAATTGATGTGATTGATGAGGCTGGAGCAAATCGTCAACTACAACCAAAAAACTCACGCAAGAAAAAAATCACCGTCAGTGATGTTGAAGCAATTATTGCCAAGATCGCGCGTGTACCGCCAAAAACAGTTTCAAGTTCAGATATGGAAGTACTTAGAAATCTTGACCTTAACTTGAAGCGTGTAGTCTTTGGTCAAGATATGGCAATCGATCAATTAGTGACAGCCGTCAAAATGGCGCGCTCAGGTCTTCGAGATGATCATAAACCGGTTGGCTCATTTGTTTTTGCTGGGCCTACAGGTGTTGGTAAAACAGAAGTCACTGCGCAACTTGCTGAAAACTTAGGTGTTGAGCTACTCCGTTTTGATATGTCTGAATATATGGAACGTCATACTGTATCTCGTTTAATTGGTGCGCCCCCTGGCTATGTTGGTTTTGATGATGGTGGTTTGCTTACTGATGCAGTAAATAAAACACCTCACGCTGTATTACTGTTGGATGAGATTGAAAAAGCACATCCTGATGTTTTCAATCTGTTACTACAAGTTATGGATAACGGTAGTTTGACGGACAGTACAGGTCGCAAGGTAGACTTTAGAAATATTATTTTAGTCATGACCAGTAATGCGGGTGCAGAAAATATCAGCCGTAGCTCAATGGGCTTTACCAAACAAGACCATTCATTAGATACGATGAAAGCAATTGAGAAAGTATTCACGCCTGAATTTAGAAATCGCCTTGATGGTGTGATCCAGTTTAAACCTCTGGATGAAACAGTAATTATATCAATCGTTGATAAGTTCTTGATTCGACTTGAGGCACTGCTTAATGAAAAGAATGTAACACTCATTGTTGATGATAAAGCTAAGCGTTGGTTGGCCAAAACAGGTTACGACCCCATTATGGGCGCACGCCCTATGGAGCGCTTAATTCAAGAGAGATTGAAGAAAGAAATGGCGGACGAACTACTCTTCGGCAAACTAAGTAAAGGCGGTGGCACAGTACGTGTTACTGAAAAAGCCGATACTTTGAGCCTAAGTTTTGAAGGTAAAAAAGAGAAAGCTAGCGCAAAAGCTTAAAAACAGCTAATCCTTTTTCTTTCGCTCGCTGAAAGAAAAAGGAAAGCTCTGGTTAAGTCGATTACAATTTAGCAAGCTAAAAAATATTTGGTCTTGATTTGAGGCTCCCTAGGGGGATATACATTTTTCTCGTTAAACCGAGTAGAATATGCCTTTTATTACCTTAATGGATTTAAAATGCCCGATCAATCAGAACATTTTACGGTAGAAAAAAGAATCCTTGTCGCCATGCGTAAAACACTATCGAGTGTTGTAAAAGATGTAACTCCTTCAAGTTCTGCACTAAAATCACCATTAACCGATGCCACTATAGAAGATATAAAAATGTGCTTTGGGATGATCGCTGCGCGTGAGCAAGAAATTGCTAAGGAAGCAGGAGTAGAACTGAACGAGCGCCCACAATATACCGATCAGGAAATTAAATCTAATGTCGTTTCTTTAGATTCTCTAACAAAAAAATAGTGAGATTTTGTACGGGGAAATAATAAAACTCCCTCTTTTTCTTAAAAACAGGTAATAACTTGGTTTTAATGAGAAACTCGGGCGTTAAAGTTTTTTATCTGGCATATTCCTCGTTCAAAGGTCTCAGTCAAAATACAACGGAAAACCTTAAAGATGGCGACTAAAACGTACGACGATTATAGCAAAGAAGACATGCTCGGCTTAACGCAGGGTGTAATGAGTTATTTAGATAGCTGGAAGCTCTCTGGAGAGCAGTCACTAGCTATTTTAGGGCTGGAGAAAACCTCAAAAAAACGTCATTTAAACAGCTTCCGACTAGGTGATAAGGCATTTCCAAATACTGCTGAACTACTCATCAGAATCGATCATATTATTGGTATTGCTGATGCGCTACGTACAACTTTCCCTTTTAGCGATAAAATGCGTTTAATGTGGTTGCGTAAACCGCATCGTCGCTTTAAACGTAATACACCGTTGGCCGTTATCATGGCGGAGGCTAGCCCTAACGGCTTATTAAAAGTACGTATGGAAGTAGATTGTTCTTACGGCTACTCAATTTCAGAAGCTATGAAAGAACAGCAAGAGCAACAAGCTTCATCCTAACTTAAATTCATTAGATAATTCACCCAATGCTTACAGACTCGCACTGCCACCTTGATAAAGTTGATTTATCACTCTTTGATAATAAGTTTGAAAACATGATCAATGCCGCTCACGAAGCTGATGTAAATCGGTTTTTATGCGTGTGTATTGACACAGAGAACTTTCCAAAAGTATTAAAACCCGCGCAAGATTTTGACAATATCTATTGCAGTGTTGGGGTTCATCCTACCCATAAAGACTCATACCACCCCACGGTTGAAGAACTTGTCGAGCTAGCAAAACCAGAAGAGGTTATTGCTATTGGTGAAACGGGACTGGATAATTTTCATTCAAACAAAGGCTTAGATGAAGGCGAAGAAGCTGAAAATATGCAGTGGCAGCATGATTTGTTTCGCACTCATATACGCGCCGCAATCATCACTCAAAAACCCTTAATCATTCACACACGAGAAGCGCGTGAAGACACTATAAGAATTTTAAAAGAAGAAAATGCACAAAAAGTAGGGGGCGTAATGCATTGTTTTGTCGAAGATTGGGAAATGGCACAAAAAGCAATGGACTTAAATTTTTACATTTCATTTTCAGGCATTGTCTCGTTCAATTCTGCCAAAGAGCTTCAAGATGTCGCCAAAAGAGTGCCTGCCGATAAATACTTAATTGAAACTGATTCACCTTGGTTAGCGCCCGTACCCAAACGCGGCAAGCCTAACCAACCTGCATACGTTAAATACGTAGCAGAAAAAATGGCTGAATTACGCGAGTGTAGTTATGAAACGATTGCTAAGGAATCTACAGAAAATTTTAATCGATTATTTAAAATTTAA
>JAZGFW010000203.1:0-3775 GCA_036479895.1 Cocleimonas sp.
TGAGTTTGGTGATGTTGAAGTCGACCTTGACGTTACCCCGCGAAAAATCACTTTAGATATTGAAGATGATCGCATGGATGACTTAGCGCAAGCTTTGCGAAAACTAGGTTACCCGCTTGCCACAGATGATTTAGGGCTTTTGGAAAGTACATCCGCTAAAGCAAAAAGTTTTGTATCCTGCGCTGTGGGTAAAATGGGTGAAAACAGCTAGTCTACTTAGGCTATTTAGAGTCTCAGTATGATTCAATGTCCTATCCCATTATTGAATGCTTTATCCTGATGATGCAAATATTATCGCCATTGCAACGGACTATGAGTTGGAAGATGAGCATGCGTCCCCGACTAAATTACGACTTGAACAAGCACAAGAAATTGCTGATTTTATTCACACTTTTATTTCGACTTAATGGCTCTATAGCTCGCTTCCTGCAAACCACATAAAAAATAGGTTTTTTTCAATATTGTGATTCCTTTTAAGCGCTAATTTCTGTAGAATTTCTCAACTTTTTTAGTATATCTTAATATACTAAATTACCTCTAAGATAGTACTGAGAAATACCCATGACAGATAATGCTTCAAATCAACCGGCCCTTATAAAGCGCTTGATAAAACGCGCTCCTTCACTGGTGATTTTTATCATGTTTGGGGTGTTCCTAGCATCTGTCGCCCCCTCTATTCAAGTTGCATGGGTGGTACTTCTTTTACTGTTAACCATTTATTTATTTGCTTTTGAAGTTGTTGATGTCGATATAGCCGCCATTAGCGTAATGGTTTTATTAGGGTTAAGCAGTTTATTCTTCCCCATTATGGGCTTAGAAAAAGCCTTAGTTGACCCAAAGCATTTATTTGACGGCTTTTCCAGTAATGCCGTTATGTCTATTATTGCGGTAATGATTATCGGCTACGGTTTAGATAAGACAGGTATTATGACCAAAGTGGCTGCCTTTATTCTTAAAGTTGGCGGTACATCAGAAACCCGCATCATTCCTATTATTTCTGGCACCGTAGGGTTTATTTCATCTTTTATGCAAAACGTCGGTGCAGCCGCCCTATTTTTGCCCGTAGTTTCACGCATTTCTGCACGTTCTGGCGTACCCATGTCACGCCTACTCATGCCAATGGGCTTTACAGCCATCTTGGGTGGAACGATGACAATGGTGGGATCATCACCGTTAATTTTATTAAATGATTTAATTGAAACATCCAATACTGCGCTTCCAGCTGACCAACAAATGGAAGCGTGGGGATTGTTTTCTGTCACACCTATCGGTGCTCCGCTCATTATTGTCGGCATTCTCTATTTTGTTATTGCCGGGCGCTTTGTTCTTCCAAAAAATAAGGAAAATGATAAAGAAAGTAATACCAGTGGCTCTGACACACTGGCCTACTTTCATGATATCTACGGTATCGATTACGAACTTTTTGAGGTCGTTGTACAAGATAATAGCAAGTTACTCGGTAAGAAATTAGATGAAGTTGAATCACGCTATGGCATTAGAATTATTGCCAGCAAACTACTCGGTAATGAAACCCGTATAGGCCCCGGCTCATTAGATAGAGACTCAGGATTTACCGCAGGTATGGTGCTAGGCGTAGTTGCAGAACCCAAAGCTTTAGACGCTTTTGTAAAAAACTGCCAACTAAAACGACGTACTGAATTACGCTCTTTTTCAGAAGCTTTATCCAGCAATAAAGCAGGTATTGCAGAACTCGTTATTCCACCCAGTTCTTCATTAGTTGGCAAATCTGCCCGCGATATTTGGATGCGTAAAACCTACGGCCTTGCCTTAGTCAGCCTATTTCGCGCTGGTAAAACGCTACATGAAGATGACCATGATATCCGAGCGTTACCCTTAAAATCAGGTGATACGCTAGTGGTACACACCACATGGGAAGGGCTTACACGACTTAAACAAAATAAAGACTTCGTTGTCGTCACCACAGAATACCCGCACGAAGAAATGCGCCCCCATAAAATTGGCTGGGCATTAACCTTTTTTGCTATCGCTTTAATCATGGTGTTGTTCACTGATATTCGTCTTTCTATCGCCCTACTGACTGGTGCATTAGGCATGATTTTATCAGGTGTTTTAAGTATTGATGAAGCCTATGAAGCGGTTTCATGGAAGACAGTATTCTTACTCGCCAGCTTAATCCCCTTAGGCTTAGCGGTAGAACAGTCAGGCACAGCAAAATGGATTGCAGACCAAACCTTAGTCGTTGTTGGTGACATGCCAATCTGGGTGATTCAGACAGCCATTGCGATACTAGCGACCTTCTTCACTCTAGTAATGTCGAATGTTGGCGCGACTGTTTTACTCGTCCCATTAGCGGTCAACATCGCACTAGGCGTTGGCGCAAACCCTGCTGTCTTCGCATTAACAGTTGCCATTGCTACTTCAAATTCATTCTTGATCCCTACCCACCAAGTTAACGCTTTGATTATGGGCCCCGGCGGTTACCGTGTACCTGACTTTATTAAGGCGGGTAGTATTATGACTATTTTGTTCTTGGTCGTGATGATCGGTATGTTGAATATTATTTACTGAGCTTCCCATCCAGATGTTTTTCTGGATGGTGAACTCAGTTATGTCGGCGTTTTTTTGCCGACGTTGTGCGCTGAACATAAAGTTCACCTTTAAGTATCTACAAAGGTTACTCTTGCCAGATGTTTTTCTGGATGGTGAACTCAGTTATATCCGCGTCTTTTTGCCGACGTTGTACGCTAAAGAAATATGGGGCTGTTGTTGATACGAGCCCAAACGAGTTCTAAATCGGTTGCTGAGCGGAGTCGAAGCATCACTTTACCGAATTAACCCACTGCACAATCTGCTGAGCGCTCATTGCGCCAGCTTGTCTCGCCACTTCTTTACCGTCTTTAAACATGACAAGGCTCGGGATACTACGGATATTAAATCGCCCTGCTGTTTGTTGTGCCGTCTCTGTATTCAGCTTAGCTAGAATAACATTCGGCTCTAACTGACTACTGGCATCGCTAAAAGCAGGTGCCATCATTTTACAAGGCCCGCACCATTCAGCCCAAAAATCTACGACCACGGGTACACCACTTTTATTTACGACTTTTGCAAAGTTGCTATCAGTCAGCTCAATCGGCTTACCCGTAAATAAAGCTTGTTTGCACTTTCCACACTTTGGCTTATCACCTAATCGCGCACTAGGGATGCTATTCACTGCTGAACAATGTGAACAGACCAGCTGTTTTTTATCACTCATAATAAATCTCTGGTTACTATTTATAGCCTTAAACATGGTGTCGTTAAATCTGCTTTCAACTCATATCAATAACACCAATGTGGTCTTAGGCATTCTTATCATAAGTCCACTACACTCCAACCATGACAATCAGTATCTTCGATCTTTTTAAAATTGGCATTGGGCCTTCTAGCTCTCACACCGTTGGCCCAATGGTGGCTGCACGACGTTTTGCGAATCATCTTTTAGATGAAGATAAACTAGCAAACACCAGCCGCGTAAAAATTTCACTGTATGGTTCATTAGGTGCAACAGGTAAAGGACATGGCAGTGATAAAGCCATCTTACTCGGGATGATGGGACAACAACCCGAAACAGTTATTGTTGATAAAATCCCCGAACAACTTGATTCTATACGCTCATTTCAAATCCTGAAACTCGCAGGGCAAAAAAACATAGATTTTAATGAAGCTACTGATCTTATTTTTCATCGTAAAAAAAGCCTGCCCTTCCATGCAAATGGCATGATGTTCTGCGCCTATGACAGTCAAGGCAATGAGT
>JAZGFW010000204.1:0-4878 GCA_036479895.1 Cocleimonas sp.
GTGACGAAGAAATACAAGCCATTGAGGATAATCTGAATCATCGACCGAGAAAAACACTAGGCTATCTAACCCCTCTTGAAGTAAAATCTAGAAATCAGGTCGTTGCACTTCGAAGTTGAATCCGCCAAGTATAAGTTTTTCACTATGCAGTATTTATACGCAGCTTTAGACTTTCGTATTTTTTCGTGCCTTTCATGGATAATTTTATCTATACTGTATCGTTAGAAAAATGAGGTTAACTAAGTGAATATTCTAGTTTTTAATATAGAAACCACCCCTGATATTGAAGGCGGACAAGCCATTTTTGACCTACAAGGTTTGGATGATAAGAGTACCGCTAAAGCGATGATGCATATGCATCAACAAAAAACAGGTTGTGACTCTTTACCCCTGCATTTGCATAAAATTATCGCCATATCCATCGTGTATCGAGGCATGGGTGACGATATGGGTAAGCAGGTTATAGTACGTTCATTGGGTGATAAAAACAGTACGGAAGCAGACTTACTTCAACTGTTCTTTGAAGAGATAGAAGAGCGTACTCCTACTTTAGTTTCATGGAGTGGCTCAGGGTTTGATTTACCTGTGATTCATTACCGTGCCTTAAAAAATAGCGTTAGCTCTCCTTCTTATTGGGAAATGGGCAACAATGATGCTGCATTTCGACAGGATAACTACCTGAGCCGACACCATGAACGCCATACCGACTTAAAAGATGTATTAGCAAGTTACAATCACAAAGCCAGTGCGCCGCTCAATGATATTGCCAAGCTACTCGGCTTTCCGGGGGAAATGGAAAACATCTCTGTTTGGGATGAATACCAAGCAGGTAAACTGACAAAAATTCACAATTATTGTGAAATAGACGTGTTAAATACTTATTTGGTTTACCTTCGCTATCAACTCATGCGAGGCGAAATCAGTAATGAAGCGCTAGAAAAAGAGTTTAACTTATTGCGTGAAGTGCTGGATAATGAAGGGCGACAGGGCAAAGCACATTTATTAGAATTTTCAAAGCATTGGAAAGCGTCATGACAGTACCCTCCACCTAGCAGGGGAAGGGTTAGAGGGAGAGAAGTTCCCATGCTTTGAGCACAGCAATAGCAAACACAAAAAAACAAACGGTAACGGGCTAACAAGATGGTAGATGAAACACAGCTAGATTTACTCAATTTAGATAAAATCGGTGGAGATGGCGGTGCGCGTGGCGACCACGACGGCATCGAGCGTATCCCGTTACAAGCCTATACCGAAAAAGCCTACTTAGATTATTCCATGTACGTTATTTTAGATCGTGCCTTGCCCAATATTGGTGATGGTCTAAAGCCGGTACAACGCCGTATCGTATACGCTATGTCTGAGCTGGGTTTATCAGCCGCATCCAAACACAAAAAATCAGCACGAACCGTCGGTGATGTGCTCGGTAAATTCCATCCTCATGGTGACAGTGCTTGTTATGAAGCGATGGTATTGATGGCGCAACCTTTTTCTTATCGCTACCCCTTGGTAGATGGGCAAGGCAACTGGGGCTCGCAAGACGACCCTAAATCTTTCGCCGCTATGCGTTATACCGAATCACGCCTTACGCCTTACGCTAAAGTATTGTTACAAGAACTTGGACAAGGCACGGTTGAATGGGTCGATAACTTCGACGGTACTTTGCAAGAACCTTCACTTTTACCCGCGCGTTTACCCAATGTTTTACTCAACGGTGGCTCGGGTATTGCCGTTGGCATGGCGACCGATATTCCACCGCATAACTTACGTGAAGTAGTCAATGCCTGCTTGCAGTTATTAAAGAAAAAAACTAGCAGTATTGAAGAGTTACAGCAGTTTATTCAAGGGCCAGATTACCCAACAGATGCCGAGATCATCAGCTCACCGGCAGAAATAAAAACCATTTACGACACCGGTAAGGGCAGTGTAAAAATGCGTGCCACATGGGTGAAAGAAAAAGTCGATGTCATCATTACAGCATTACCTTTCCAAACTTCAGGCGGAAAAGTGCTAGAACAAATCGCTGCCCAAATGCGCGCTAAAAAGCTACCGATGGTGGCTGATTTAAGGGATGAATCTGATCACGAAAACCCGACTCGGTTAGTGATTACGCCGCGCTCAAATCGCGTTGATATAGAGCAAATGATGTCGCATTTATTTGCCTCAACAGATTTAGAGCGAAGCTATCGCGTCAACATGAATATGATTGGCACCGATGGAAAACCGCAGGTTAAAAATCTAAAAGTCGTCTTAACAGAGTGGTTAGAGTTTCGCCGTAACACGGTGATTCGTAAAATAGAATGGCGCTTAAATAAAGTACTGGAACGCTTACATATTTTAGAAGGCTTGTTAATTGCACATCTTAATATAGATGAAGTGATAAAGATTATTCGTGAGAATGATGAGCCGAAACCTGTCTTGATGGAACGCTTTAAAATTACTGACATTCAGGCAGAAGCGGTCTTAAATTTACGTTTACGCAACTTAGCAAAGCTTGAAGAATTTCAAATTAGAGCAGAACAAGAAGAATTGATTAAAGAGCGCGATGAGCTACAAGGCTTGCTCGATAACCCGAATAAGCTGACCTCATTAATCCGAAAGGAACTCAAAGAGGATGCCGAGAAATACGGAGATGATAGGCGCTCACCTATTGTTAAACGCGAAGCCTCACAAGTATTGGATGAAACCGCACTGATTCCATCAGAACCCGTAACCGTAGTTTTATCAGAAATGGGATGGATACGCGCCGCTAAAGGGCACGATATTGATCCAAATTCACTCAGTTACAAACAAGGCGATAAATTTCAAGCTTCTGCTCATGGTCGATCCAATCAACAAGTCGTCTTGCTCGATACAAACGGACGAAGCTATACCTTAGCGGCACACACCTTGCCATCTGCTCGTGGGCAGGGTGACCCATTAAGTGGTCGCTTCAAACCAGCCGAAGGCGCAAGCTTTAAAGCCGTAATAATGTCAGGTGCAGGCAAAGGTGATGAGCAGCTGTACCTATTAGGCAGTAACTTTGGTTATGGTTTTATTGCTAAATTTAACGAGTTACAAAGCCGTGCAAAAGCCGGTAAAGCCACCGTAAGCCTAGGCAAAGCTGGCGCAAAAATTGCCTGCCCGTCACCCGTAACGGACTTTGAAACAGACATGATCGCCGCGGTAACTTCAGAAGGTTACTTATTAATTATTGACGCCAAAGATCTGCCACAGCTACCTCGAGGTAAAGGCAATAAAATCATAAATGTACCCAGTAAAAAGCTAAAAGCAGGTGAAGAAACAGTCGTCGCTATCATCGCTCTTGCGCAAGGCGCAAAACTTATTGTTCATGCAGGAAAAAAACATAAAACCATTCAAGGCAGTGAGATTGTTGAATACCAAGGTGAACGGGGTAAGCGGGGTAAGTTATTACCCAATGGCTATCGTAAAGTGCGCCATCTTGCAGTTGAGTAACTGCTGCTTGGTAATTTATACTTTAAAGAAAATCAGCAGGTGATTTAACCGCTAATCCTGGTTTATTCAATACATGGGTATAAATTTCTGTAGTTGCAACATCACTGTGCCCAAGTAACTCCTGAACTGTTCTAATATCATAACCATCTTCAAGTAAATGCGTAGCAAAAGAGTGTCGCAACACATGCGAATGCACCCGTTTATTAATCCCCGCTTTCTTTGCAGCTGTTCTCACTGCCTTTTGTAAAGCGGTAGGATGTAAATGATGTCGGCGTGTTTTTCCCGAGCGTTGGTCAGTTGCAATACGTGTGGCAGGAAAAAGAAATTGCCATTTGAGGTCTTTACCTACATTAGGGAATTTACGTTCCAAGGAATAAGGCAAATAAACGCCATCAATATCTAAGCGTAAATCAGCCTGATGTACGTTTTTAACTTCTTCAATTTGGCTATGTAAAGCTTCAATAAAGCGGTTAGGTAAAGGCACAATTCGATCTTTAAAACCCTTTCCATTACGAATCATTATCTGAGAGTAATCAAAATCAATATCTTGCACGCGCAACTGAATACATTCCATAAGGCGCATGCCAGAACCATAAAGCAAACCAATCATTAAAAAATGTTTTGGGTGCGTAACCTGAGACATAACCCGCTTCACTTCATCTTTCGAAAGAACCACAGGCAAGCGGCGAGAAGGTTTCGATTTAACAAAATCCCCAATATTACCCAACTCGCGTTTAAAACCGTATTTGAATAAAAACACCAGTGCATTTAAAGCTTGTTTTTGAGTATTTGGTGAAACTTGCCTTTCTATCGCTAAATACTCTAAAAAAGTGCGTACATGATGATCTGATATAGACTTTTCCTCTGTTTGATTCAAAAATCGTAAAAATCGAGTAGCCCACATTAAGTAAGTTTGCTCCGTCCTCCTCGCATAGTTACGCACACGTAAAGTACGAACAACGCGTGTTAATATATCACCATAATGATCACGTAAGTTTTGTTCAAACCGCTCAACCGTTTTTGCAATTAACTCAGGAATATCAAGGCTCTCGATGAATACTTCATGATCACGAGGATGAAATGAAACATTATGCTTGTAAGATGACCAGTCAATATCAGCTACATAGTCTTGATATAAAATCTCACGAAGAAAAAGGTGAATGGCATCAACTCGCTGGTTAACCTGCCAATCTTCAACACCTTTATTTCTAGCCAAGTAATTCAAGTATGCAGTAACTCTATGAATGGTTAACTTCTCAACAGAAGTATTTTGAGCCTTAGATAAAAAATGCTTAACATGCCTAATATAATAAGGGATAACTTTAGGGCTTATTTTTTTAGCACTTAAACTTTGAAAGAATCGAATCCAAACAGACTTATCATCTATCAGATCATGTAGTAAGCGATTATTCATAAGTTATTCTT
>JAZGFW010000205.1:0-6544 GCA_036479895.1 Cocleimonas sp.
GCTGAAAACTTAGCAGTTAAATCAAATAAAAAACTAATCTACATTGCTACTGCTACTGTGCTTGATAATGAAATGCAAACACGTGTCAATCAACATAAAAAAGACCGAGAAAATCATCAGTGGACAAGTATTGAAGAGCCAAAAGCTTTAGCGCAAGCATTACGGGAAAATGCTAGACCAGAAGCGGTGATTTTAGTAGATTGCTTAACAATGTGGTTAAATAATTTATTAGCAGATACTGATAAAACGCGACTTCATACCGAGGTTAATGAATTACTTTCTTGTCTAGTTAATTTAAAAGGAGAAGTGATTTTTGTTAGCAATGAAGTTGGAATGGGTGTTGTTCCCATGGGTGAATTAACGCGTCAGTTTGTTGATGAAAGCGGTCGTTTGCATCAGCAATTAGTACAAAAAGTTGATACAGTTGTGCTTATGGTGGCGGGTTTGCCGCTCTTTATAAAACCCCAAAATAAGCAATAATAGAGTAATTAAATTGAACTGGATTAAAAACCCCTGCCCACAGCGTAAGCCTAGCTTTAAAGATAAGGCACTAGCGCGTCAAACACAACTCACAAAACCACTTGGTTCACTTGGGGTGCTTGAAGAGCTAGCAGTGCGTTTAGCCGACTGTCAGCAGCATGAAAAGCCCAGTGCTAACAATGTAGCGATTAGTGTTTTTGCAGGTGATCATGGTATTGCTGAGGAGGGAGTATCTGCCTTTCCACAAGAAGTGACGCTGCAAATGGTGATGAATTTTTTACAAGGTGGTGCAGCGATTAGCGTGCTGTCTCAGCAACTCAACGCGAAAATGGAAGTGGTTGATACAGGTATATTACATGAACTACCTGAGCAAGCAGGGTTAATCATCCAACGCGCCGGCAATGGCACAGCCAACAGCGCTAATCAACCAGCCATGACGCAAGAGCAATTAAATGTTGCGATTGAGGCAGGGTATGACAGTATTAAAAGAGCCATAAAAAACAAAGCTGATATTTTTATCGGGGGTGAAATGGGCATTGCTAATAGCACCTCGGCAACCGTAATATATTGTGCTTTATTAGGATTAACGCCAGAGCAAACTACGGGCGCAGGAACGGGCTTGGATGATGCGGGTGTTGCGCATAAAACCAGTGTGGTTCAACGTATTTTAGATAAGCATAAAAGTGAGTGCGCTGATGATGCGCTAGCATGGTTGCGCTGTGTAGGTGGCTTTGAAATTGTTGCACTTACGGGGGCTTATATTCGAGCAGCGCAGTCAGGCTTGCCTGTTTTGGTCGACGGTTTTATAAGCTCGGTAGCGGCACTTTGTGCAGTAAAAATAAACCCTGAGGTCAATGACTATTTATTCTTCTCCCACGTTTCTGCCGAGCAGGGGCATCGTAAAGTTTTAGTAGCATTGGAGCAAACCCCTTTATTAGATTTAGGTATGCGTTTAGGCGAAGGTAGTGGTGCTGCGGTAGCAGTTACACTATTGCAATCAGCTTGTTTAACGCATAATAATATGGCTACCTTTGAAGAAGCTATGGTTGCTACAAAATCTTAAACCTAGAAAGTTCTATGAACAAAAACAACATCACAATACTTGATCTACTTCGCCACGGAGAGCTGGAAACGAAAGGGTTATTTTGCGCTATGCCTGATGAGCCTTTAAGTGAAAAAGGCATGCAAGACTTAATCAATATTACAAAGAATAAACAATGGGATGTTCTTGTAAGCTCACCTTATGCACGTTGCCGGAGCTTCGTGATAACATTAAATAAAGAGCTGGGTGGAAATTCTATAAGCTACAACAATGCATTTCAAGAGATGGACTTTGGTCGCTGGATGGGAGTCTCTGCAAAACAATTATGGGAAGATGAGCCAGAAAAACTCAGCCAACTTTGGAAAGCGCCGCAAGATTTTATTGCTCCCGATGGTGAGTCAATGAAAGACTTTAAAAAGCGTGTTGAGAGAGCTGTAAAAGAGTTAGTTAATAAACATGAAAATCAATCCATTTTATTGGTAACGCATGCGGGGGTGATTCGCAGTATTTTATCAATGGTATTAGCTATTAGTCCCGTTTCTGTACTTAAATTTAATATTGCTTACGCCCAAATGATACGCTTGCATTGTTACTCTGATGGGCAATTTTCGTTGCAGTTTTCTATCCTAGCTGATGAAACAAACTCATGCGCTTAATGCAAAGATTACAACAATGGTTGTTAGACAGTGGGGGCCAAGGTGGTAAAGCCTTTTTGTTGGCGCTGTCATTATTAACGCGCTTGCCAGTGGCAGATATAAATGATATTCAAGCACAAGACTCAGGGCGTTCGGCCTTATTTTATCCTTTGATTGGCTTCATCATTGGTGTCTTGATTGTTTTTCCATTACTCGTTTTTGGTACTGCTCCCTCCTTATTAATGGCGGGCATAGTGGTTACTTTATGGGCAGTGATTACAGGTGCTTTACATCTTGATGGTTTGGCTGATAGCGCTGATGGTTGGCTCGGTGGCATGGGTGATAAAGAACGCATTCAAACCATTATGAAAGATCCACGAGTTGGTACTGCTGGTGTGGTGGCTATAGTGTGCTTATTAATTCTTAAAGTCACCGCAATTACCGCACTGTTACAAAACAATCAGTCAGTATGGCTAATTATTCTTGCGCCCTTGTTGGCACGAAGTATGATTTTGGCGCTTTTTATAACGACACCTTATGTGAATAGTGCAGGGATGGCACAAAAAATTATTGATACCCTAGCGCACGATAAAGCACGGGGAGTAGTTATAGTAACTTTGTTGCTTGGCACTTTATTTTCATTTTGGGGGGTCGCCTTTATCATTGCTGGCTTTTGGTTGGTACGTCGATTTATGCTAAAAGTTCTTGGTGGTTGCACAGGCGATACGGCGGGGGCAACGGTAGAAATTAGCGAAATGTTATGGCTGATTGGCTGTGCTTTGAGCGGATGAATACGTTTTTAATTACACTATTAATTACACTATTAATTACACTATTAATTACACTATTAATTGCACTACTAATTACCCCGCTAGTTTTACTGCTTGACCGATTTTTAGGCGAGCCTGCACGCTTTCATGCCGTAGTGGGTTTTGGTCGAATCGCTAACCGTTTAGAAGCCAAATTAAACAAAGGCATGACGCTATGATTGATGACATTGCGTATCTGTCAGCGCTAACGACACCGGAGGCACTGCCCAAACACGCTAAGCGACTGGTAGAACTTTTAGAAGAAATGATTTTTACTAAGCCACTCATGTCTGGTGGGGTTTACTTTAATACCACCAACCAGCATGTTCATGCCACCGCTTTGTTTGCTTATTTTGAACACCCGCGTGCAAATATCATTTATCAGCAACTAGCCGCGCAAGGCGTGCTAGTACGTTTGTTTGATGAGCCTCCAGCGTTACGGTTTGGATTTCCTGCTACTGAACCAGAGTGGAAAAAATTAACCGCAGCCTTAGATGCTATTAAGCTATGAAGATGCTAGTAATAGTTGAATCCTTGTACTATCAAAAAAGACATGTTTTACACTAATCAGACTTCTTAAAGGTCGATGCCTTTTTGCGCTTTAATTCCTGCACGATAGGCATGTTTAATGTCTGCAATTTCAGACACCGTATCGGCTAAGTCACGCAAAGCATCAGGAGCAGCACGACCTGTTACTACCGCATGTTGCATTGCTGGGCGATTATTAATATCGTCAAGCACAGTATCGCTATCAAGGTAATTGCTGGTCAAAAGATAGGTGAGTTCATCCAGTACTACTAGGTCGTATTTTGTTGATGACAGCATACCTTGCGCTATTTTCCAGCCTGCTTCTGATGTAGCAATATCCTGCGTGCGGTCTTGTGTATCCCATGTAAAACCATCACCCAGCACATGCCAATCACAGTCTTTTTGTGCTGAGAAAAAAGCTTCTTCACCCGTATCGGTACGGCTTTTTATAAACTGACAAACGCCTACCTTCATACCATGCCCCAGAGCGCGAGCCACCATGCCTAACGCCGAGCTAGACTTACCTTTACCGTTACCTGTTAGGATCAAGAGCAAACCTTTTTCTTTGTCTGCCTTGGCGATGTTTTTATCGATTACCGCTTTTTTTCTTTCCATACGTTTGTTATGGCGCTGGTTAATATCTGTCATATCTTTCTCTTTGAAGTTATTACGCTCAAAAAAAAGGAGCCTAGACGACTCCTCTTTATTAGTTTAGATCTACTTTTATTAGCTTAGATCTACCTAATACTCAATCAAGTATGGCTCTCTTTTCCGCCCAGCTTGCCAGCTTGTATCACAATTAAATGAACAGCTGCCGCAATCCCTAAGTACATCAAAGTAGTCTTCATAAACATCGGCAAAAATGCAGTAATGCGACCAGCAAACTCGGTTACATTGGTATTTTCAAATCGTCCTGAGAACCAGTAAAAACCACCACTAGAAACAATCTCACACACCGTTACACCGACAACAGCAGCTACCACAAAGTAAAGTAGCCCTTTTAGGTTCTCGCTATAATGACCTGAAAACCAACGACCAGCAGCCCAAAGTGAAGCGTAAGCTGGGATTAAGAAAGGGTAAGAAACGGTAAAGCAATAACTCTCACCGTCTTTAGATTCAATTACGATTAAATCCACCGCAAATGCAACTAACCAAAAAATAGGAAAACCTAAAACATTACGCACATAAAACCCGAGCATAAAGAAAATAGCCCAAGAAGCATCTTGGATGTGGTTGAAAAAATGCGCTCTAGTTACAATTAAAATGAGCAGTAATAAACCAGCAACAACCCATGTTTGGTTTTTTGATAATGTATTCATAATAAATTCCTACAATGCTCTCATTCTCTGTAATAAGTATGAGAGGCTAAGATAATTAAAGCGTTATTTCGGGGTGTACTTAACTGTTAACATACCATTGATGCCTTCTTGGTTGTAGCCTTTATTGGTTTTGTAACTTTTACCCAATACATTTTTAAGCTTAAAACCTAAGGAGACTTCTTTCATTAACGCATACTCTGTACGTAAATCCAGTGTTGCATAACCTGCCAGCTTGTTTCTTGCCGTGGCTTTTCCTTTCACTAGCATACTATAATCAATATAGCGTTTAGACTCTGCTTGCAGTGTAGCGCCAAACTTTAGTGCGTTAAATTGACGGTCAATATCAAGAGAAAGTAGTTTTTGGGGGCGGTATATCAACACTTGCTTTTTATTAGCTCCTTCGTCCACTTTTGGCCTCAGGTAGCTGATATTAGGGTTAATCTCCCAGCCTGCTAAGCTTAATTTATGCCCAAGTTCTAACCCTTGAATTTTTACTGAGTCTACATTGGCAGGTTTCCAGTTTCCCTTTGAGTCAGGTGCCCAAGCAATCAAATCGCTGATTTCATTTTGATATAAGTTTGCAGATAAAAGACCATGCTTTGTGGGCTTGCTAAAACCAACTTCAATATTTTTGCTTTTTTCAGGTTTTAAATTAGCATTACCACTTATTGGATAATACAAGTCATTAAAACTTGGGGCTTTAAATGCTGTTCCATAAGATGTGGTTAATCTTATGCCATTTGAAAAGTTATGCCCGATTCCAATACCACCTGTGGTGTGTTTTCCAAACTGCTGGTTATCATCTAAACGTACCGATGCTTCAACATCATGCATGCCAAAGGTACTTTGTAAGCTGGTAAAAATGGCTTTATTGTTTCTTGATGTTTTTGAGTACTTATTAGAACCCGACACATTGTCTTTTTGAAGATCAGTACCCAGCTGAATAGAATTTTTTGGGTTGATAGTAATATTTGCTATTAAACTTGCCGACTTGCTTTTGGTTGTAAAGTTGCTTTTTTCTGTCCCATCTTTGAAGCTATCTATATCGTCCAATGATGTACCAATCACACCTGTTAGTTTTAAACTATTATTAACCTGAGCAGATAGCGTTGCACTGATTGCTTGTTGGTGAAAATCAGATTCATTGACCGTGCCACCATCATATTCAGTGTCACCGCTGGCATCCATTATATTCAACTCAGCTTTTGCTCCGTTAGAAAATTTATGCCCCAAGTTTAGGCTAAGGCTGTTGCGCTGATAACCATCTTCATCACTTTCTTTTATTTCTGTAGCAGTAAAATTAGGAGCAGGGAATGCAGTGTAAGAGTCACGGGCATTTATGCCATTTGTTTTAAGTTTAGCTGCTCCGATTTGAAACCAGTTATTTTCATTGCCACCGCCAACACCAAATGACATGTCTAAGGTATTGTGGCTACCATAACCCAGTGAAAACTCAGGGGTAACCTTGCGTTGTTTTCTTTTGCTGGTAAAAATTTGTATAACCCCGCCAATGGCTTCTGATCCATAAAGGCTAGAGCGTGGTCCGCGCACAATCTCAATACGTTCAACTTCGCTGATCGGTAAATGTTGAAATGAAACTTGTCCTAAAGTAGCTGACCCAATTTTAACACCATCAACTAATACCAGTAGATGTCCCGTATTAGTTCCACGTATTGAAACTGATGTCCCTTTGCCTATGCCACCATCATTTTTAATGCTGATGCCAGGAAC
>JAZGFW010000206.1:0-5170 GCA_036479895.1 Cocleimonas sp.
TTCAGGATGATAAGAAATCCAGTCATTCCCATCATTATCAACAAGGCTTGAAAAGCCTCCAGCTTGTTTTTGATAGTAATAGGCTGCATTATCTGATTCAATCAGAAAAGAACTTTGTCCTTCATCAGAGACATTATCCGTTACATTAACTTGACTAGTAAATATCGAAGGCGTGTATCCTCCTCCCTCTACGTCAAAATAAACCTGGAAGTAACGGTCAGTCTGACTGGCAGTATTGTCACTTAAAAGAAAGACAAGAGTGCCTTGCGCATTGGTTGTCGCATCAAAATCTGTCGCAGAATCGAATTGAAAGGGGATGTCTTCTGTAATAATAACCCCATCCATATCAACCTCATGAACTCGAATTGAATTTTCATCAAAAGGTGTTGCCTGATCTACGGTAGCAAGATAATCGGTAAAATTAATAGCTACTTCTACAGGCTTTTCAGATCGTGCATGGCTACCTGAATTTACTGTGAGAGACGCTCGATAATTCCAGTTGTTATTCCACCAGTCATTATTTTCAGTGTTCGTGGTCGTTGTTGTAAAAGTCAAATCTGCGCTATTACTGCTATTACTGCTATTACTAACTCCATCAGTAGAAATAACCTGATAATGATACACACTATCCACTTCTAACCCCGTTAAAGTAACACTATGTTCTGTTACCAGGCTGCTGTTATTTTCAGCCGTACCATAGCTGGTATTCAATCCATAATTTATAACACTATCTGAGACTTCATTTGTATTCCATGTAACAGTTACGGCAGTACTTGCAACAGCCACTTGAACATTACTTATTTCTGGTGCTGTACTATCCAGAGCAGAGTTCGTTGTAAATGTTTTGTCTACACTACTACCAAGGTTACCATCAGGATCAGTCGTATTAATTTGATAGTGATACTCAGTATCAGGCGCTAAATTGGTTAGCGTAAGACTGTGAGATATAACATCAGCAAGATCAGTAAAATTTAATCCATAATTAACATCTATACCATAATAAATTTTACTGTCTGATATCTCGTTAGTCTCCCAGGTAATCGTTGCAGTTGTATCCGTTACTGTTGCCTGACTATTACTAATCCGTGGAGCCTGAGTATCATTTACATCAGTGACAGGAGAGAGACCATCAACCTTAAAATAATCAATCAGTGCAGTATGTGCAGGGGGGCTATTACCAGCGTTACCACCAAATATTGCTACCGATGTTACCGCTATATTATGTGTATAAACACCAGCAACAACCCAGTTAATTCCATCAAAAGAGTAAGATTCTGTCCATTGACCCCCTTCTCGCATTACCCGAATATATAATGGATTACCATCAGTAATAACTGCTTGAATACGAACACTCGGTATTCCATTAACAAAGCTTGCCGAAAAAATGTGTGTAACTAAACCGTCATTGTAGAAACCAAAACGTATCAAATTAGTAATATCTTGCTCTACCGTAAAACCTTGCAATTGATATTTGGCTGATAGTGGTGAATCAAATTTAGCTTCTATTTCAAAATCCGTATTATTAGCAGCCTGTCTAATACGCGGTGCAGCAAGATTATTTTTCCAAAGATCATGGCTACTTCCTGCGGGAACAGAAATAGCAGCTTGTATCCCTGTTGCAGATATACTGCTATCTCCAACAGGATCATAAAAAGTCCACAGGCTAACATCCAAATCTCCGTTAAAATCATCTGACACCATGCCAGATGGACTGCCTGGAACATTATTCGTAGTAAATACAAAATCTTCACTAGTTGTAATATTGTTGCTAGCATCCTTTGAGCTTAACTGATAATGATAACGGGTATTAGCTACCAAGCTCACTAAACTAAGACTATGTACGACAACATTGGCAACATCATCAGTCATCGAACCATAATTAGCATTCAGTCCGTAATTTACTATGCTATTTGACGGTTCATCTGTTTCCCAAGTGATAGTCGCAGTGAAATGAGTAACTGCACTTACTTGAACATTACTAATAACTGGCGATATAGTATCTGTAGAAGCACTTGTAGTAAATACCAAGTTTTCACTGCTGACAGTGGTATTGTTATTACTGTCAGAAGACTTAACTTGATAATGATAAAGAGTATTCGCATTCAACCCCGTTAAAGACAAGCTATGATTCGTTATTTGTGCCGAATCATTAACATTTGTATCAAAATTGTTACTAAGTCCATAATCTACTACACTATTTGACGGTTTATCAGTCTCCCAGCTAATCGTAGCTGTTGAATTTGTCACCGTTGCCTGAATATTACTGATAATGGGTGGAATGCTATCAAGTGAACTGGTTACTGGCACAATACTTACATTACCAAAAGTAACATCACCCTTATAAGCGACCAGTAAAACTGATCCGTCCCGTGTGGGTACGTCTGCTTGAATATTCCAGTCACTTGGTTCTCCATCTCCATCCTTCCAGAATTTCACATGAAATCGGCTTGTTTCATTACCCAAAGGTTCCGAATAACTTTTGAGCATATATTGTTGATCTATACTAAGTGGTGTAAGCTCTTCATGTGTTCCCACTGATACTTCCCACGTATTGGAGGGCAACCCTCCATAGGTTACAACCTCAAGTGAAGGATTATTAATAGGTCCTCGAACCCAGGCTAATGACTGTAATGGCCATTCTATTTTTGGTGATTTAACACCTTCATGCCCTTGCCAGCCAATACCAAACCCTATTCCGGAAAAGTCTGAATGAGGCATGAAAGGAACGGTCACTTCATAATTGTCTGATAACCACGTTTCATCACCTATAGCAATAGCTCTATCATAACCCTGTTCAACTGTCCTAATACCTCCATTAACAGATAAATCCCATAATCCATCAACAATATGTGCAACACTTTCAACTTCTTGAATACTTGCTAAAGAGTCCCAGTCTACTGAATAAGGCGGTAATCCTATGCCTGCTGGAGCATAATCAATAGTGACTGTCTTACTTATCACTTGGTCATTGCTATCTGTTGCTTCAATAACAATTGTATTAGGCCCTACTAACAAGTTGGTGTGATCAATTTCAATATTGAAATCACCTTTTTTTTCTAAGCGATAATCAAAACCACTCGATCCAAAAGCTAAGGATTGCGTTGAACCGTCATTAATCGTATATGACAAAGTCGCTATATTTATTTCTGAAGAAACATTTCCCAGAATATTCGCCCATTTTTGTGAGATACCTGCCTGACCAAATTGTATCGTTGGTTGAGCATACCATGTGTTGATAATCGGTGGAGGTGATGGGGGGGGAGTCCAGGTATCAACATCTATTGAAGGTAATTCGTCATCCAGATCTATGAAATAGTCAATGCTCGACAAAAATTCCGGATTTAATGCTGCTGTTCCGGCAAAAATCCCCACTTCAGAAACAGTCATGCTTTGAGTAAAGTTAACATCTGTCCAATCCGTTCCATTGGCAGAATAGCGAAATGTCCAGTTATCCCCGGAACGAATAACTTGTTGATAATTTGGAAATTCTGTCAGTATAGATGTTGGGCCATGATGAATAATGGGGTTTCCGGAAGTTGTATTGTCAACATAAGCGACAAAGGCAGCAATGCCTGAAACATTGTAAAAAATATCAAAACGGAGAAAAACATCATCCGTTTGCTGAACAATAATGCCTTGTAGCTGATGCTTAATCTTAGGTTCTGTCTCAAACTTTACTTCAAACTGAAAATCAGCATTAGGTGCTGCTTGTAATAGTCGAGGGGCTTTACTATTTTTTGAAGGTGCCCATAAGTCATGGGACAGCCCACTGGAGATACCAATTAAAGCATTTCCTTGTTCATAAGTTAGTGTAGATTCACCTGATTGGTTACTACTGATGCCATCAGTATCATAGGGATCATAAAAACGCCATGTGGGATTTGTCTCTGATGTAGCTGCATTGAAATCATCTGAGAGCAATGATGAGGCTAAGACAGTATGCGAATATGCCAATATAATCGCTATAAAGATAACCCTGCTCAAGGGTAACAAAACACTAACCGGAATGTTCATTTACAATGCACCTGCTGCATGAAGTATCTTAAAGAATCATTTCATATTAGCATCTCTTGAACGGTTAAATACTGTACTCAAACACAGTTTATTCCTAAATAAAATTTTATCTTTTAAAAGCTAAACTTTTATCACATTACCTCGACAAATAATGATTAATTATTAGTTAGAAGAAATGCTATTAACTCTAAAATAATCCGCCAAAACATTATGTTCTGGTGGATTTGAGCCAGCATTGCCTCCAAATATTGCTACCGATGTCACGTTTAAACTATGCGTATAAACACCCGCAACAGTCCAGCTAGATCCATCAGTAGAATAAGATGTTGTCCATTGGTCTCCCTCACGCGTTACTCGCAAATACAGCGATGCTCCCTTAGTAATAGCTAATTGAATCCGTTTTTGGGGGGGTCCGCCAACAAAACTTGCTGAGAAAATATATGTCACCGCTCCATCAGTATAAAAATCAAAACGTAGTAAATTGGCAGGATCTTGCTCTACTGTCATTCCATTTCCCTGATATTTAGCTGACAGGGTTGAATCGAATTTCACTTCCACTTCAAAATCTGTATTATTTGCAGCCTGTCTAATACGAGGAGCCAAAAGATTGTTTTTCCAGAGGTCGTGACTACTTCCTGCAGAAACAGAAATAGTTGCCTGTGTTCCTGTTGTAGATAAAGTACTATCTCCTGCTGGATCATAAAAACTCCACACACTAGTCTCTATATTTCCATTAAAATCATCTGACACCAAACCTATTGAACTGGAGTCCTTTGTGGTAAATATTCTATCACCACTACTGGCAGTATTATTATTGCTATCAGCAGATCTAACCTGATAATGATAGGAAGTATTAGAGCTTAACCCGGATAAGGTAAGGCTATGTGTCTTAGTCTGAGTAGCACTAATCTCTTTTGAACCATACTGACTATTTAGTCCATAGTTGATAACACTATTTGATGGCTCATTAGTTTCCCAAGTAATCGTCGCTGTAGAATGAGTCACTGCACTGATTTTAATATTACTGAGAACAGGCGATACAGTATCTGATAAACCAGAAAGTGGCTTAATAATCACGTTCCCAAAAGTAACATCTGTATTATAAGCAACCAGTAAAACCGATCCATCTCGCGTTGGAACATCTGCATTAACATTC
>JAZGFW010000207.1:0-3028 GCA_036479895.1 Cocleimonas sp.
CAATACTACAGCACTAGTCGCATCACACGGGCCTGTGTTAACAGAATGCATTAGACCTATTACCACCTTCCTGTATATTCAACTTGCCGAGTCATGGACAGTGGTGTCACCTGGCTGATGGTGGCGTAATTATTGTGAGCGTTCAACAAAACACGTTTTGCGTTGTTTTGTAGGAGTAGGCCAACCACTGACTAAAAAATACATTCAGCAGAGAGTTCAGAATAGAGAAGAAGAAGAAGAAGAAGAAGAAGAAGAAACTTTATTCGTCAATGGCATGGTAACAGTAGGTGCAGTTTAGCACAATAATAAAACAGTAAATACAATAGCACATTGACGGGTCTGTCACATGGCATGCTGCCGTCTTCCTGTGACACCCTGTAACGGTAAAACGATACATTGTTACATAATATTATAGTTATACATACTACATAGTATCATGTTCACCATAATGTTCTGTGAAAATATGACAAAAATATAAATGAATGCATGTGTTTACTCTTCGGCTATTTGCGATGAGATGCTGTTGGTAGTGTCATAAATTAATACTGTGGCTTGTAAGAATGTGCGAAGTTATTAATTTGAACCGATACGGATAGCGTTTGTTAAATCAGGGAGTGGCGTCCTAGACTCCTAGGCTAGGTCATTAAATGTTGTCACAGCAGTCAGTGCACCTGGGGTTGAAACATTTTATCTGCGATCTGTAAGCCTCAAGGTAACTGTTCTTCAATAGTCTTTTAAAAGTAAGCCTGTTCTTACCATGAGCTAAGGTGCTACCAGTCTTATTCCAAATACGAGTAAAGTTGTGTTTAGGCAGTTTTGATGAGAACGTAGTTCTTGGTCGCGACTGAGGTATCAAGTTATTTTGTCTGGTAATTATTCCATGTCTCGCAAGGCAATTTTGAGATAATAAATTTCTAAACGATTTGGGTAGCAGGTCATTGTTAAGATCATAGACAAATAGAGATATTTGCATTGTATACATATCTTCAAATTTTAGTATTTGGTTGGATTTGAACAATGGTTCAGTATGGCTACGATACCATACTTTATTGATTGTGCGAATGGCTCTCTTTTGCAGAGTGATTATTTTTTTAATTGTCATTGAGTTTCCCCACACATGTATTCCATATGTTAGGTGGCTGTGTACCAGTGCAAAATAGAGACATCTTAGTGCATGTTTAGAGAGGAAATTCCTCGCTCTGTTTATTGCAAAGATTGCACTAGATATTTTTGCGCTTATTCTTTCGATGTGACGTTTCCAGGTCAAGTGGGTGTCTAAATAAATACCAAGGAATTTACATTCATTGACATGTTTAATATCTTGACCATTTAGACGTATTGTGCAGCTTGAGTAGTCATGAGCACTACATTGGGGACCGAATATGGTAAAATTTGTTTTGTTGATGTTTAATGATAGTCTATTTGCATGAAGCCAGTCAAGTATTTTACTAAGTTCTGATGTTGCTTTTTTACGGTTTTCGTCTAAAGTTGTTTCTGAACAGTAAATTGTTGTGTCATCCGCAAATGATAGGAGGTTTAATTCTGTAGAGTTAGAAATGTCGTTGATATAAATTAGGAATAAAATTGGACCGAGAATTGAACCCTGTGGAACACCACAGGTGATTTCTTTAAGTGACGATCTGTGTTCATTGACTTGGGTATATTGTTTTCGGTTAGAAAGATAACTAGAGAACCAATTATTACATATACCTCTAACACCATAGTGTTCTAATTTTTTAAGAAGGATATTGTGGCTAATGGTGTCGAAAGCTTTGGATAAGTCTAAGAATACAGCTAAGGTACGATTTTTCGATGCTTTGTCGTTAGCATTTGCGATGTCTTTTAATAGATGGATGACAGGATGGATAGTGTTGTGATTTTTCCTAAATCCGTATTGGTGCTTATAGAGGATATTTTTACTCTCTAAAAAGTGTAGTAGTCTGTTACATACTATTTTTTCCAGGATTTTGGAAAAGGCTGGCAGGATGCTTATTGGTCTGTAATTATTGAATAATTTTGTGTTTCCATTTTTAAAAATAGGAACAATTTTGGCAAGTTTCATGTCGTTTGGGAATATGCCATGAGATAGTGATAGGTTTACAATGTGAGCCAGTGGAGTAGCCACTTCTTTCACAGTTTGTTTAAGAAGTTTTGTGGATACGTTATCATAACCTTCGCTGGTACTGGCTTTCAGGTTTGTTGTTGTATGCAATATTTCTGCTTCGCAGGTGGGAAACATAAATAAATTTGCTGCATAATTTCCGTTTAGGTAGTCAGAAAATGAATTTTTGGGCTGAGGTAAGTTTTTTGCTGTTTGTTCTCCTATATTTACAAAAAAATAGAACTTTTTAGTTTTTGAGATTTCTTGTAATTAGTTCAAGGATGAGATGATGGTAGAGTACAGGGAGAGGGTAAGAAGGAAGTATGAGGAGCTAGACGCGGAGAAGGGAACACTGGAGGGTAAATGGAGACAGTACAAGGATGCATTCGTTGGGGTGGCGGAGGAGCTGTGTGGCAGAACGTCGGGGAAAGGAGGTACACCGAGAAGCAGAAACCAAGGATGGTGGACGGAAGAGGTGGCGAAGGCAGTGGGGGAGAAGCGGGAAGCATGGAAGATGATAGAATGCATTAGAGACAGAGGGGAGCAACCATCCACCGGCTTAAAGCACCTGTATGACCAGAAGAAGAAGAAGAAGGCAGCCAGGAGAGCCGTGGACAGAACACGGAGGAGTATGGAGGAAGAACTGTACCGAAAGCTTGACGAAGATGATGGCACGGGATAGAACTGAGGATGGAAGGGACGTGCAGAGAGGTGCGGTGATCAAGGATAACAGCGGGAGGCTCATCACAGAAAGTAAGGAAGTGTTGAGGATATGGGTGGCAAACTTCGAGGAGCTGCTGAACGGAAAAGGAGCAGCAAGTTGCCTCGAGCTCCCGAGCTCGGTTAGGAGAGAGGTGAAAGTGGAGGAGAACGACAGGAAGAAGTGGAAACAGCAATGCACAAGATGAAAAAAGGCAAGGCGACAGG
>JAZGFW010000208.1:0-2473 GCA_036479895.1 Cocleimonas sp.
TGGTCAGGCTTAGAAAGTCTGGGGGTTTCTATACTATTAATATTTACTGTTATCATAATGGCTCGCATCCTTGGTCCACTTGACTTTGGGGTTGCTACATTGGCGCTAGGTCTAGTCTATATTCCTCTAATAATAGCAGAACGCCTATTTCATGATGCCATCATTCAGCGCAAGGAACTGACAACGCTCCACCTTGATACTACATTTTGCGTCAGTATAGGTATTGCTATCTTATTAGTACTAGGTATTTGGACAATTTCGCCAGTAGTAGCAAAACTCTATAACGAACCACGCTTAAGTACTGCTTTACAACTATCATCTCTAAGCCTCTTGTTCAATGCTCCATCGGGTATATTAATAGCTGATCTGCGTCGAAAAATGCAATTCAAACCACTTGCACTTCGCAACATGGTTGCCACATTGATCGGTGCCATGGTTGGTCTTATTATGGCTATCAACGGTTTCGGTCTTTTGAGTCTAATCTGCCAACAAATCGTGCAATCTTTTATCGGCATGATTATCATTTTTGCATCCGTCGACCAATTTCCACGATTGCGTTTTTCTTCCGTACACTTAAAAGATTTAATTGGTTTTTCCACCCTTGCAATAGTCTCAGAAACTATCAGGAATAGTCAATTCCGCCTTTTTATAGTGGTGCTAGGTTATTATTCAGGGCTTACGACTGTGGGATATTTTGAAATAGCCTCTCGAGTAGTCGGCTCTTTAATATTTTTCTGGCAGAATGCCATAAACTCAGTAGCTATGTCAGCTTTCTCAAAGCTTCAATCCAATAAATTTGAATTCAAAAAAGCCTTTCGCCAAATTACTGAAATCAATGCTTCATTGATTGTTCCAGTATTTGCAGGTCTGTTTGTGATCACACCTGAAATGGTCATGACCCTTCTCGATAAACCTTGGGTTGCTTCAACTCCAATTATTCAATTGATGAGTATTGGAGCACTATTTTCGTCGATTAGACAGTTTTCTCCTGTTGTTTTCAATTCATTAGGTCGTCCCCAATACAATTTAATCGAGGCACTACCGGGTTTAATGATTCCTGCGCTTGTTCTTCTGGTATTGATGCCTACAACCCTGATAGCTCAGGGTACTATTTGGGTCGGGCGTCTTGTCATCACCATCCCAATCAGTTTCTGGTTGACTTATAAAATACTGGCAATGTCCCCTTTGGAACAAATCAAAGGCGTGGGTTCACCTCTAGTCGCTTCATTGATTATGGTATACATTTTGTGGGTAACCAAAACAACCCTACTATTCAATATGGCAGATTCAATCTCTCTAATGTGTCAGATCTTCCTTGGCTTTCTTATTTATCCCTCTTTTTTAATTTTGTTCTCACCACACCTCATCAAACGATTTAGCAGAATAATTAAAGAAATTAAGGGAAATAGTTAGCTGTGAGAATTCTGAATTAAGACATCCTGATTACAAGCGTTTGAAATGAGTCATAGTAGTTACAAGAATTGCCGCAAGCATACAAACTAGGTTGGTCCTGAACGAGACAGTTTAAAAGCCAATTTTTTCACTATATGAGGCCAGTCGTAGTTCAGCGGGTAGTCGCACCCAGTTGGCTCAATTAAAATTGATGAGTTAATTAATACTCTTAATAGTCGCATTAGTTTTTTGAAAATATTGATTCCAAAAACTTTTGAGTGTTTTCATCGGAATGTCGTATCTATGTCTGGGTACGAACCAAGGAACTAATGTCACGTTAGTAAAATTGGGTAATTCATCGGCAGATAGAGATTTATAATAATTATTCCATGATGCTCCTTTTTTATAAAAAGAGTAAGCATTGGAGTTAAATCGTCGTGGAAAACGGGGTTGTTACATGTGGGAAAAGTTTAATAAACTGCTCAAGCTTGTTTCCGCTACCGAATCCGCGAATTATGGTGAATTTATTGTCTGCTTCTAGGTGAACCTAGAAAAATCAGTTGAGTCTACCCTTACCAATTAAATCCGGCATAAATTTGACAAGCAGTTCAGAGCTGTATCCGTATTTTTCATCCCCAAATCAAATTATCAGGTGGCCTCAAAATCGTTCCCTGCAAATATTTCTTCATCGCTTCGCTTAAAATACGATACCAGCATTGCAAGGGAGTCAACTGCGGAGCAATTGCCTTTAGATCATAAAAAAAGTCGTTAATTCGTTGATAAGCCTCTCTGACAAAGGATGCTCTGCCATGACTGCTGGTAATTGTTAAGGTTTTCTGTGAAGCATGAGTGGTTTGTTTGCCTACACCATGTAGAAGCAAAGGTCTGGATACAATGGCTTCAAAGTGCTTATCCGGCTCTACCAATCGAACAAACAGTGACCACCAGTTGTAGACTAGTACAGTAACCCGTAAGTTTGCACCAAAAACAAATGGTTTTATAGATAATGTAGAATTGACTGTAACTATAGACAATAAAGTTACAAACCTATTTTGACTGACCAAGAAAAAGAAACATTAAG
>JAZGFW010000209.1:0-7534 GCA_036479895.1 Cocleimonas sp.
TAATTGAGCAGAAGTTTGATTTTTTTGAGAATAACTTTTCAGGCAGTTTAATCAAACAAGCCAGTCGTTTTTCACGTGCATATGAAGTAATTATGGACTGGTTTTTATTCCAGTTTATGCAAAACCTAATTGGCATTATGATTGCCTTTGTTTTGTTCTACCAACACTACCCTGAGTTCGCTTACTACTTTTTAATTTGGGTATTTTTCTTTATCGCTTGGAGTGTCGGCTTTTCTATCTGGAAGCTAAAATACGATCAAGCCATTGCAGAAACAGATTCTAAATTAGGTGGTGCTTTCTCCGATGCCATCAGCAATATTTTCATTGTTAAAAGCTTCACCCTTGAAGAACCGGAAAAACAAACGATAAGCGACAAAGCCGATGCCGTTTATGCACGTAAAAAGATCGCATGGATACTTATGTTTATTTCCTTTGCCGTACAAGGCGCGATGACGATGGGTATCGAATTAGTGCTGGTCTACTTAATGATTGGCAAGTGGCAAGCAGGTGTTTTTAATGTCGGCGAGTTTGTCTTATTTCAGTCAATCTTGCTGATGCTAGTACAACGACTATGGGACTTTGGGCGTAATTTCCGTAACTTCTTTACCGCACTGGCGGATGCCTCTGAAATGGCGAGTATCTATAAAAATCGAGACATTGAAAAGAATGAGCCAAATTCAAAAGCCTTAACCATTAATAATGGTGAAATAGTTTTTGATAAAATGAGCTTTGCCTACGGCGGCACTGAACAATCTAGTGCTTGCTTATTTGAAGACTTCTCCTTGCACATAAAAGCAGGAGAAAAAGTAGCACTAGTGGGTCATTCTGGCTCGGGTAAAACGTCACTGACTAAATTATTGTTTCGCTTCTTTGACCCGCAAAAAGGCTCAATCCTTATTGATGGGAACTGCACCAAAGACTTCACCTTAAAATCTTTACGCAAACAAATATCATTAGTGCCCCAGCAACCAGAGTTATTTCACCGCTCGGTACGCGACAATATAGTTTTAAACACAGTTGTGAGTGATACAAAGTTAAAAGATGTCGCTAAAAAATCACGCAGTTTAGATTTTATTGAAAAACTTTCAGAAGGCTTAGACACCATGGTCGGTGAACGTGGCGTAAAGTTATCGGGCGGAGAAAAGCAACGTGTTGCGCTAGCCCGAGCTTTTTTAGAAAATGCACCGATTGTCATCCTAGACGAAGCCACTAGCGCATTAGATTCAATCACAGAAAAGCAAATTCAAACTGCTATTTTTGAGTTAATTGAAGATAAAACCGCCATTGTTATTGCACATCGCCTATCCACCATTTTGCGCATGGATAGAATTATCGTACTAGAAAATGGTAAAATTATTGAACAAGGTACGCACCAAAAACTGCTGGATAAGAATGGTAAGTATGCAGAGATGTGGAAGCATCAGAGTGGGGAGTTTTTGAAGCAGTGAAAATCTTCTCTCAAAAAATTCTCTCATGGTTCGACCAACATGGGCGCAAAGACTTACCGTGGCAAAAAGACATTAATCCCTACCGTGTCTGGGTGTCTGAGATCATGTTACAACAAACTCAAGTTAAAACAGTTATCCCTTATTTTGAACGTTTTATGAAGTCTTTTCCAACAGTTCAAGCCTTGGCAATTGCGAATGAAGACACTGTTTTAAAGCACTGGTCGGGATTAGGCTATTATGCGCGGGCACGTAATTTACATAAGTCGGCGAAGCAGATTTGTAATGATTTTAATGGGCAATTTCCTGATGATATTGAGAGCATTCAAACTTTGGCAGGCATTGGTCGTTCTACAGGAGCGGCTATTTTATCAATTGCCAGTGGCAAGAGTGAGCCTATTTTAGATGGAAATGTAAAACGTGTTTTGGCGCGGGTTTTTGCAATCGCAGGTTGGCCGGGTAAATCTATGGTGCTTAAAAAGCTATGGTTACTGGCAGAAAAAACAACACCTAGTAAAAGGAATGTGGACTACACCCAAGCCATTATGGACTTGGGGGCAACGCTTTGCACAAGAACACAGCCACGCTGTGAGGCTTGCCCATTACAGGCTGGTTGCTTGGCGTACCAGCAAGGCAATCAAACCGACTACCCCGGCAAGAAGCCTAAAAAAACACTCCCAGAGCGTTACGCTACCATGCTTATTTTAGAACAAGCAGATGGTGCTGTTTTTATGCACAAACGTCCACCAGTGGGTATTTGGGGAAGTTTGTGGTGCTTTCCTGAATATGAATCTGAAACTTTGGCTAATGAGTGGCTAATGGAAAACTACACTCAAAACATTGAAACAGCCCAGCGACTTGAGGTGTTATCCCATACCTTTAGTCATTTCCGCTTACATATTCAGCCCTTGATTATTGCAGTCGAAACCCCCATAAAAATGGGTGTGATGGAAAAAGATGAAAGCATTTGGTATAACATTACTACAGAATTTAACGGCGGGCTTGCAGCTCCCGTACAAACTTTACTTAATACATTAAATAAATTGAAGGATTAAAGACATGGCACGAATGGTAAATTGCGTAAAACTTGGTAAAGAAGCAGAAGGTTTAGAGAGAATGCCTTACCCAGGTGAAGTAGGTCAGAAAATTTTCGACACGATTTCAAATGAGGCTTGGCAGGGCTGGGTTAATCACCAAACTATGCTTTTAAACGAATATCGTTTATCACCCATAAACCCAAAAGATCGTAAGTTTTTAGAAGAGGAAATGGAGAAGTTTTTATTCGGTGATGGCCCTTCAGCCGTGGATAATTTTGTTCCACAATAAGGTTTGTTTAATAGAGGCAATAAATTATGGCAACAAACTGGGTAACAGCAAAGGTTATTGAAAACCGAAAACTCACTGATCGGCACTATTCACTGATTATTGATGCTGAGCTGTTACCTTTTAAAGCAGGGCAATTTGCGCGACTACAGATTGAAGCCTTTAATGAAGACAAGGGTGAAAGGGGCGAGTTAGAAAAATTTGCCAACCCTTATTCTTTAATCAACACCCCTAGTGAAAAATACACCGAAGTTTATTTCAATACTGTGCCAGATGGCAAAGTATCTAACGGATTAGCAGCACTACAAACGGGTGATACCCTAGAGATTGCACAGCCTTGTGTAGGATTTTTTGTGTTATCGCAGGTTCCCAAAGACGTGAAAAACCTGTGGATGCTTTCTACAGGTACGGGTATTGGACCATTTTTATCGATGTTAAAAACGAATGATGCATGGGAGCAATTTGATAAAGTTGTATTGGTTCATGCTGTACCTCAAGCGAATGAGCTTTGCTATGCTGAGTTGATTGAGCAATTCAAAACCAAGCACCCTAAACAATTTACTTTTATTTCAATCGTCAGTCGTGAAACTCATAATAGTTCGCTTAAAGGGCGAATCCCTGCGTTGATTGCTGATGGAAGTTTGGAAGAAAAAGCGGCGCTCAAAATTAATAAAGAAGATTCGCACATCATGCTATGCGGCAATAGCGGCATGTTAAAAGATACTAAGTTGATTTTAAAAGAACAATTCTCAATGGACCGTCATTTAAACCATAAACCCGGCCATGTATCAGCCGAGCAATACTATTAAGTCATTGCTGCTACTCACTAAGGTCTGCCGAGATGCTCAGTGCGCAAAAGATTTTAAGCAATTAATGGCGTTAACGGGGTGGAGTCAAGAAGTACTCTATGCTGTGTTTTTTTCTGGTATTTTTGTTTTATTATTAATTATTGTTTTTACGCTAAATAAGTTTTTAAAACCTAAATATAAGCGCAGATATAAGAAAAAGCGTTTCCGTTAGTTTTATTAAAGTAGCTATGTAAGCTTGCAAAGATTCTACAAATAACTACTTAACAATAAAAATCTCATTATCATTATTTTCTAAAAGCATGCTGAGAGCCATAACTTAGTTGCTACTCATTCTCTGCTTCTAAAACTGCAACGCTGATTAGTTTTCCAATTGCTCCGTCAAAATTGTCCCAATTTTTATATTTTTCTAGTTTCTTAACTATGGTGGGTTTCATTTCAAATGCTTCCATATCATCATCCATTAACGTTTTGCTGGTATCGTAAATGGTGTGTAAAAATTCACGAAAGTTACTCAGTATTTCTTTACCACCCACCGCACCGTGACCAGGGATTACTGCTTTTACATCTAAGGCTAAGCCAAGGTCCATTGCCTTTATATTCCCTACATAGCTACCATCATCAAGGCGTGGCATGCGTTGATTGAAGGCGTTGTCACCAGTGATTAATACTTTGTCTTCTTTAATCTCAAACATGGCATCCGTTTTGGTATGCGCTAGTTTATTAAGGTGTGATTTGATGGTGATATTATCAATAATAACTTCTTGCCCATTTTTTAAAGCAATATCTGGAAAAATAACTTTTGTGCCTTTTGTTGCTCCTTTTGTTAATGACTCCATAAGACCAATCCAGCTTTCTGCCTCGCCTGCTTTTGCTTCTGCAATCATTTCTGGATGCGCATAAATTTTCACATCAGGATACGCTTCTTTAATCGCATGATTGCCTAACCAATGATCGCCGTGAATATGGCTATTAAAAACATGAGTAATAGGCTTATCTGTTTTCGTGCTAATTTTTTTAAGCAAAGCTTTGCCGACGAACAGACTTGAGCCGGGATCAATTACGACGACACTTTTGTCAGTGATTACAAAAGCAGGGTTATTCATAAAGCCTTTATTTTCTGGGCTAGGTTGACCCGTGGGGCCTAAAATTGTCCATGTATGTTCTGCGACTTTGGTAACCTCAAATTTATCCATGATGCCTAAGTCACTTTTTGCTTGAACAATGAAGCTTGTTAAAAACATAAAAGAAGTAAGTAAAATGAAAAATATTTTAGGGAGAGGATTCATAGTATGCTCTTAGGGTTATCTTATTGAAGTATGTGAATATAGTACAAAGAATATAAACAGGCTAATTTAATTTCAAAATCCTTAATACGAAGAAAAAATGACCTTTCTAGTTATAATTAACGAATGAGCGTACAAACAATTATTTCCGATAAAAACAAATGAAAGGTATTTTCATAACAGGCACAGACACCAATGTTGGAAAAACATGGGTTAGCCAACAAGTAATTCAGCTGCTTGTGAGCCAAGGGCTTAATGTGATACCTAGAAAACCCGTTGAATCAGGCTGGACTGAAGAAGCTAAAACTGATGCATTCCTTTTGGCAAAAGCGGCTAATAAACTAGAGTCACTTGAACAAGTTTGCCCCAACCGTTTTAAGCTTCCAATATCCCCCGACCGTGCCGCTGTACTTGAAGGTAAAACAGTCAAGCTAGATACTATTAAAAACCAGTGTTTAACCCCAATAAATTCAGAAAACAACAATGATGATTTTTTATGGATAGAAGGAGCAGGTGGTTTTTATTCGCCACTATGTTCTGATGGTTTAAATGCTGATCTAGCAGTACTTGTAAACTTGCCACTTCTTTTAGTGGTTGAGGATCGCTTGGGTTGTATTAACCAAACTTTACTAACGATTGAAGCGATTGAAAAGCGTCAATTAAGGTTAGCCGCAATCGTTTTAAACAAAGTGAACCAAGCGGAAATTGAGGGTATGGATAATGCACAGGATTTAAAAAAACTTACCCATTACCCTGTAGTTTCAGTGGGAAACAAACAACAACCAAAAGAACCCTTTGCAAAAATAATCGCACTTTTTCATAGATTGAAAAACTAAGATTGTTACGGAATGAGCGAGTTAAACATGCTTAGTATTTAAAAAATGCTCTCTTGATTCAGCTTCCACAAATAAACGTTTCACCAGAGGAAAACGTGCTTTAACCCTTTTATCAAGTTCAGCAATGGAGTTTTCTACATCATCTGAACTAGCGAAAGATGCAAAGTCAGCGCTGACATTCACCAGAATATATTCTGGCCCCATATGCATCGTGAGTACTTCATTGGTGCGCTCAATCGCATCTAACTCATCCACCATATCTTTTATGGCTTGTACAATTTCTGGGTCAGCACTTTCACCAATTAAAAGCCCCTTGGTTTCTACTGCCATCCAGATTGCAGTTATGGCTAAAATCACGCCGATAACGACAGATGCGATGCCATCAAAAATCGCGATACCTGTTACTTGTGTGAGCCAAATCCCGAGCAATGCAACAAACAACCCCAACAATGCCGCGCCATCTTCAAAAAGTACAACAAACATAGAAGGGTCTTTTCCGCGCTTTACCGCTTCAAAATAAGAATACTTTCCTTTTACCTTTTTAAATTCTTTTAGCGCAAAGAAAAAAGCGGCACCTTCGAATAAAATAGCTAAGAATAAAACGATATAGTTGATTATAGGACTATGAATTTCTGCAGGATGAATAATGTGCGTGATACCACCATATATTGATATACCTGCACCCAGAGCAAAAATTAAAATGGCAACAACAAAGCTCCAAAAGTAAATTTCTTTACCATGCCCAAAAGGAAACTCAGGACTGGCAGGTTTTTCTGCTTGTTTCATCCCGTATAAAAGCAAACCTTGGTTGCCAGTATCAACTAATGAGTGAATGCCTTCGGACAGCATAGCCGAACTACCCGTCATAAATGAGGCAATAAACTTTGTTATTGCAATAAGCGTATTGCCTGCAAGCGCGGCATAAATTACTTTTTTAGAAGAAGATGCTGACATGAAATAGCCTTATTTAGGTGTTGCCGTGACAAGAACACCGCGTTTAGAGACGGGATTATAAATGAGTGAAACTGTACGGCCTTGATCTTTCCCTGTGAAATAGGTTTCTTGATTAATTGCAGTTGGTTGCCACCATGTAGCAGGCGAATTTTTAGTAAAGAATACAGCTTTTAAAATATCTCCATTTATATCCTTTTGCTGTAATCTTTTTTCTATAATATATTTTTCTATAGGCGCACGCCCCACACTAAAGGTAAACCATGCAGTAGTCCCTGCTTCTGTACTTTTATTAATAGCTTGCACCGCCACAAACTGAGCATCAGGTTCATTAAACCAACGTTTAAGTGCCATAGCTGCTGCTTCTGGCTTTGCTTGACGCACGGTATTTTCAGGTACAGGGAAAAACTTATCTGCGATAAAAGGAGTCAATGCTAAAACCAAGCCTGCAACCACAGCTAATATCATAAAAATAGAAGTTAAGGTTTTCATCCCTCTGAGTCTCTTTCGTTAAATTTAAATAAAGTCTGCGCATTTTTCGTTGTCGTACTAGCTACTTGTTTAATACTAATACCACGTAATGTTGCAATTGTTTCTGCTACTTTAGGCAAAAAAGCGGGTTCATTACGCTCGCCATAATGACTAGCAACCGGCTGATCGGGCGAGTCTGTTTCTAACAATATAGATTCAAGCGGTAATGTTTTTACGAGCTTTTGCAATTTTGTGGCGCGAGTATAAGTGATTGGCCCGCCAAACCCTAAATAAAAACCAAGGTCAATGAGTTGATTTGCTTGCTGTTCACTACCAGAAAAGCTGTGTATTGAGCCACGTATATCAGGATAGCGCCTTAGGTATTTTAAAATTATATCCAAAGATTTACGTGCGTG
>JAZGFW010000210.1:0-2489 GCA_036479895.1 Cocleimonas sp.
GTCAGTTATATAAGTTTTCTGGAACCAACAGTCATCACTGGTCTTGGAAAGTACGTTGGCTATCAAGAAAGTTTACTAATAAGTCTGCTGTATATTCGGCAAGAGGCTTTACAGCCCAACGACCTAACAAAGGCGGTGTTGAGATAAAGTTTTACAAAAGTGTTTTAAGCCAGCTCAAAAGCAAAAAAATCAATGTACGCTTTTCTGCACTTAACAATGATTGGACTGAGTCATTTTCAATGCCAACCAATAACGAAAAACTTACTGAAACTTATGATCAACGCAATACGGTTTATGTTCGCTCAAAGTAATTAATAACTTTGACAAAACAATAAAAAAGCCTAAGAACCCTTCTTAAGCTTTTTTATTTCTTATCTATCAAGAGATATTGAATCCATGCGCGTTTAACCTTGCTATAAAACCTATTTCCAAATATCAATATCTTTTCCCGATTCAAGAATTCCCTTGGAGTATTCTTCCCCATATTCAATAAAGTCCGCATACTGATTATACTTTTTCTTACCCATATAACTTAGTAGCTGTTGAAAGTGAAAGGACTTAATCAAGCCTGTCAAACGCGCCTTCTCTTGCCCTTCTGCAAAAAATAAAAGCGCGGGGCGATAACTAATACCTTCTTTTTTTAGCCACTCGCCTGCGGTTGTTTGATTGCCGTTAGTATCTATAATTTTCTTATCGGATAGCGCATCAAGGCGCACAACATTTAGTGATTTCATTAAAGTTTTAGTTTCATCTAAATCTAATATTTCTTTATGAAAGTTATTACACTCATCACAGGTTTTATCTTCAAATAGAATCATCAAGGGCTTGTCTGCTTTTGATGCTTTTTGAAAGTCCGTAGTTTTAGACGTTTCGATAAAAGCATCGTGCGCCAATAACGTATAAACTGAATCTTTTAGATGCGCTAAACGATAGCTAGGGAAATCGGTCTTCTCATAGGCCTTCTCTTTCACATAGTTTAAAACTTGCTTAAACTCACGCGCAGAACGATAACCATTAACACGCGCCACCACTTTATTTTTAGCATTCATAAACAACAACGTGGGTGTAAAACTCACCTTTAAAACCTGAGCTAACTCAGATTCAGTTACTTCAGTGGTTTCATTAAAAGCTACTTCACGACTGCCTTTTATATTGATCTGAATACTATCAAAATTCTTTTCAATAAATTCGCGATTACCACCCTCTTTTTCTGTTTTGGTAAAATTATCTTCAAGCATTTGGGCGCAATACGGGCAACCTTTTAAATCAGCAAAAACCAGCATATGCTTGCCCGCTTCTACTGCTTCTGCGGATTCTTCCCTAAAATCTAAAAAGCTATCTTTGAAATATTCGGGGATTACTGCGTCGGCGATCCCTAGCACTTGTCCCATTTTTTTAGGTGTTTCTGCCAAAGCATTACCTAAAATAAAAAAGTTACTCAATACTAATAAAATCAATGTTAGTGAATTATTCCTGTGCTTCTCTTTCAAAATTTACTCCTCATAGTTTTTACTTAACTTCAGTATAATGCTCTAGATTGTTGAAATTGCACACATTGGTAAGAGATACCTTAATCAATTATCGAGGTCATATGACATCAATAAACCGAATAATAAATCGTATACACAACAATTCAAAGAAGAAACAGTAGCACTTGTTACAGAACAAGGCTATAGCGTAATTGAAGCCGCATCGGCGGTAGGTGTTCGACCTAATCAGATCTACAACTGGAGGACGCGAATAGCCGATTGAATCATCGAGTATTCGACTGACAGGAGAAAAAAAGGGACTAGTTACTGAGATTACGAAAAGAAGCCAAAAAACTTAAGATCGAGAAAGAAATCTTAAAAAAGGTGAGCGCCTACTTTACGAAGGAAATGAAGTAAAATTCAGAGCCATCGCAAAGTGGGCGGAACATGATCCTGTTGCTGATTTATGCGAAGTCTTACATGTTAGTTGCTTAAAGGGAGTAGCTACTTTTCGTAGGGAACACCAGTCTGCGACGCAAAAGGAAAATTAGTAGTGGATCAAAGCCATTACTAAAGCTTCATATTTTCACATCAGCAAGCTTAAAAAATTCAGTTTGATTTAAGCTTTCCAAATTATAATACTTTCTTCTTTAAAGTTAGGGTTAGGACATGCAAATAATAAAAACAGGAATAACAATTTTACCGTTGGATTGATGAGTCAACTACATGCAGCTGATGCTAACTTTGAAAGCACACATTTTTCAGGTTCGGCTAATTGCTCACAATGCCATGATGGATTAAGGGATGAAAAGGGTAAGGATATATCTATTGTTAAAAACTGGTCTACCAGCATGATGGCAAATGCTACACGAGATCCTTACTGGCGCGCCAAGGTTGCTTCTGAGTTACATCGTAACCCCAGTGTTTCAGATGAAATTAATGATAAGTGTTCACGTTGTCACGCACCAATGGCAAATGAAGCAATGAAAAAAGAAGGCGTGGAGGTCAGTATTTTTGGTG
>JAZGFW010000211.1:0-2109 GCA_036479895.1 Cocleimonas sp.
CGTTTGATTGATTTTCTTTTGGGATTAAGTCGGCAGTTACATCACCTGTGGCGATGTCTTCTTCTAGTGCCGATTTAACTTGGTTTTTAATATTTTTCGGTAGTTTCATTGTTTTCCTTAACAATCATATTGCAGATGATATTGAAGCACACCCCCTCACTTTTATACAGTTTTGTGTTCTAAAAAAGAATGAATCAACGCAAAAATATAAGTTAAAGTTATTTCCAACTCTTGCAAAGATCCTTACAAGAATGAAAGACGTAAAAAAGGAGGCTTAAAGCCTCCTTTTTAGTAATTTTCTTATTATCAGATTAGTAGCAGATCGAATGAATCAAACTTACTTCAAACGAGTTACACCCATCATTTTAAGAATAGATTTTTCATAGAATGGCTCTGAGCTTCCTTTCTTCATCTTGCGGATAAAGTATTTTTCAAAAGCAACCTTTGCTAAGTGAACCCACTTACCTTTCTTAAACCATGCCACGTTACGTGGCGGGATTTGAGGGATAGCCAAGAACGCTGCCCCCGTGTCACCAAAGTCAGCTAAGCAAAGTGCTGTCCAAGAACCTTTTGCATGAGGCTCTTTACCATCAATTGCCGCTTCAATATTATGCACCGCAGAAGTCACCATTGACTCAATCATATAACCTGTTTTAGGTGCGCCTGTAGGAACAGGCGTTGCCTCAACAGGAGGAATCGCTACACAAACACCTGCAGAATAAATATTCTGATAGGTTGGATTACGGTGGAACTCATCAATCATTACGAAGCCACGTGGGTTACATAAACCTTCAACCGATGAAACCGCATCAACCCCAAAGAAAGCAGGTAGCATCATCGCTAAGTCGAAGTCTAGCGCATGCTCTTGGTACACTTCACCTTTTGCATCCAACTCGCTGACAAACATTTTGCCTTCTTCAACTTTGGTCGTTTTAGCGTTAGCAATCCATTTGATATGCCTGTTGCGTAACTCTGACTCGAGCATACCTTTTGAATCACCTACACCGCCTAAGCCTAAGTGACCGACATAAGGCTCTGAGGTTACGATAGTAATATGAAATTTATCGCGAATTTTGCGTTTTTTAAGATCAGTATCAACAATTAATGCAAATTCGTATGCAGGGCCAAAACAACTGGCAAATGGCATAGCGCCAACGATGATATGTCCGCTACCTTTTTCAAGTTGCTTTTTGTAATCTTCATAGAACATTTCAGCATGATCGACTGTACAAACAGAGTGTGTATGACCACCGTGTGGACCAGCACCTTCAACTTCATCAAAGAATAATTTAGGTCCCGTTGCGATTATCATGTAATCGTATTCAACCGTGTCGCCACTTTCCATGATTAGTTTACTGTTTGCCGCATCGATGTTATCAACGCGACCACTGATAAATTTAATGCCTTTTTTAGTCACATATTTTTCGATAGAAAAGGTGATGTCATTACGGTTTCTCCAGCCCACACCTACCCAAGGGTTAGACGGTGTAAATTGAAAGTAATCACGCTCATTGATTAGCGTGATTTCATGGCTTCCGCCTAACTCATCTTTTAATTCATAAGCAGCTGGCATTCCGCCTGTTCCTGCTCCTAGTACGACGATATGCGCCATTTTTTTATGCTCCTTTGGTAATTTTATAATTATTGGGTTCTTAGCCCCATGATAACATCATAGCAAGATATATTTGTCAATTAAAACAGTGTTATCAATGGTTTATAAGTGTTCCCTTAAATGCTTATTTATTGAGTGGTCTTTTCAATGGGATACTTAAATTTACGATATAATTTACCGATGAAAACATATTTAGTCGGCGGAGCAGTACGCGATAGATTACTCGGACTTCCTATAAAAGATCGAGACTGGGTCATAACAGGCGCAACCCCAAAAGAAATGATTGAGCTAGGCTACACCTCTGTCGGCAAAGACTTTCCTGTCTTTTTGCATCCCGACACTCATGAAGAATACGCACTAGCGCGTACCGAACGAAAAACATCGGCAGGCTATCACGGCTTTCAATTCGACACTCAAACCACCGTCACCTTAGAAGAAGACGTACAACGTCGCGACTTAACCATCAATGCATTAGCAGAAGATGAAGATGGCAATGT
>JAZGFW010000212.1:0-17571 GCA_036479895.1 Cocleimonas sp.
GGAATAATGATATTAAACCATCGACCCACAATTTGAGCCAAGATCATCAATGTGATTAAAATAATAAACAAGCCAGCTAACATGCCTGAGCCTAGATATAATTTATCGAGAAAATTTCGCATAAGAATAGCCTCACATGATTGTGCAAAGTTTAATAAAAAATATTAAAATACCCCTCTTAGAAAAAGAGGGGTTGGTATAGCTAATTAAAGCTAATCCACATCCTATTTTATTGTTAAAAAATAGGTGTACTAAGTTTTTACTGCAGCGCTTTAAGAATCGCGGATCCTGCATCACCCGCTTCTTTAGCCCACTCATCGCCCATGGTTTTACCAATAGCTTGTAGACTTTTCTTTAGCTCATCAGACGGCTTAGCAACTTTAATGCCTTTATCAGCTAAGGTTTTAGTTTTAGCTTCTGTTTCTGCCATTGCCATTTCCCAGCCGCGTGTTTCTGCTGTCGCTGCTGCATCCATTACTGCTTTTTGAGATTTTTCATCGAGGCGTTTGAATGCTTTAGCATTCACGATTACCATGTTTTTAGGAATCCACGCCTGCGTATCCGTGTAATCAGAAATATAATCCCATGATTGACTGCTCACGCCTGTGCTTGGAGACGTTACCATTGCATCGATAATACCTGTTGAAAATGCTTGTGGAATCTCAGGTGTTTGTACTGTAGTTGGTGTTGCTTCTAACAATACTGCTAAGCGAGAAGTTGTTGGGCTATAAGCACGCATCTTTGCGCCTTTAAGATCAGCTACAGAGTTGATTGGCTTTTTAGTGTAAAAACCCTGTGGCGGCCATGGCACTGCATACAATAATTTCACGCCTTCTTTTGCTAATGACTTTTCAATCGCTTCACGAGAAGCACCCCATAGTTTCTTAGCAGAATCAAAATCAGACGCTAGAAAAGGAATGTTGTCTGCTTTAAACAGAGGGTTGTCGTTGCCTAAAAGACCCATAAACATCTCACCAGCAGGTACTTGACCTGTGCGAACGGCACGATGAATTTCAGGGTGTTTGATTAATGAAGCGCCAGAGTGAACAACGATATTCAGTTCGCCACCCGATGCTTTTTTTACATCATCGGCAAACTGTTTTACATTTTTTGTGTGATGAACGCCATCACCGTAAGGCGTAGGCATATCCCACTTTGTTGCTGCATATGAGGTAGTTGTTAGAAGCGCAGTTGCTAGCGCTATTGATAGGGGGCGAAATATTGTCATCCTTGATCTCCTTGTTGTAGTTAGTAGTTAGGTATTAAAAACAGATATATAAACCAACGTTTACGATTTATAGATATTTTATTAACTAAAAGTATTTATAGTTCAGTCTTTAACATTAGTCAAATATGAATCCAATAAATTGTAAATGTACATCACAAGCTTTACCTTATCTATGAGGTTTAAAATGAAAGACCGTAGTGTTTTGTTTTCTTCATGGTCTTATGCGCTTCATGATAAAATAATATTTTGGCATTAAAAAGTACTGTGGCGTTTCTATTAAAGCCTTTCACAATACGGCTAGCTAGTAGATAATACCCAACCTTTTAAAACTCAATAAAGCATTAAACGCATGTTTACAGGAATCATCCAAGCCATTGGTAATATCGCCGACCTACAGCCCAAGGGCGGAGACATGGCGCTCGTCGTAAATACAGGCAAGCTGGATATGTCGGACGTAGCTTTAGGTGACAGTATTGCCGTTAATGGTGTTTGTTTAACAGCAGTTGCGCTGACACAAAATAGTTTTATGGCTGACGTGTCACTTGAGACTTTATCACTCACTTCATTAGGTGTTTTATCAAAAGGTTCGAAGGTGAATCTCGAAAAAGCATTAACCTTGCAAACTCGCTTAGGCGGCCACATGGTTAGTGGTCATGTGGATGGTTTAGGTAGTGTTGAATCGCGTCATTCTGATGGAAGATCAGAACGATTTCTTATAAAAGCACCACTTGATATTGCTAAATACATTGCGGCGAAAGGTTCTATTACAATTGATGGTGTAAGCTTGACGGTTAATAAAGTAGAGAAGACCTCGTTTGAGATAAATATCGTGCCACACACCTTGCAGGAAACAATTATGGGCGATTACCGAACAGGTACGAAGATTAATTTAGAAGTGGATGTGGTGGCGCGTTACCTTGAACGGCTCATTCAGGGCGGGTCATTAGGTGAAGGTGAGAACCTAAGCAATAATATTACAGCGTCATTTTTAGCAGAGAATGGCTATTAACAAATTATAGTAACCCATAGATTACTAAGTTCGCATAGATTTTAAATATTGTTTTTTAATCGGTGTGAATTTGTGCAATCTGTGGAAAGAAATCTTTAGGAAAATATGAAATTTAATAGCATAGAAGACATCATAGAAGACATAGCCCAAGGAAAAATGGTCATTATCGTAGACGATGAAGATCGTGAAAACGAAGGTGATTTCTTAATGGCAGCATCGAAAGTTCGTCCAGAAGATATTAATTTTATGGCAACGCACGGACGTGGCTTAGTGTGTATGCCCATCACTGCAGAACGCTGTAAGCAGTTAAATTTACCACTAATGGTTTCTGAGAATAATGAAGAGTTTGCAACTAACTTCACTGTTTCAATTGAAGCATCAGCAGGTGTGACCACGGGTATATCTGCCTACGATCGTTCATTAACTATTCATGCTGCCGTAGCACCTGATGCTGATAAAAGTAGCATTGTACAACCGGGGCACATTTTTCCATTAATGGCGCAGCCTGGTGGCGTACTAACGCGAGCAGGGCATACAGAAGCAGGTTGTGACTTGGCACGTTTGGCAGGCTTTGAACCTGCCGCTGCCATTGTTGAGATTTTAAATGAAGATGGCTCAATGGCGCGTCGTGATGACTTGGTTAAAATCGCAGAACAACACGATTTAAAGATTGGTACGATTGAAGACCTCATTCGTTACCGTGTGCAAAATGAAAAAACCATTCAACGTGAACACGAAGTAACCATGAATACAGAGTTTGGTGAGTTTAACGTCATTGCATATTCGGATGAAACCAGTAATCAAACCCACCTTGCTTTGGTTAAGGGCGCGGTTAATGCCGATATTCCTACGTTGGTACGTGTTCACCTTGAAGATACCTTGTGTGATATTTTATCTTTAAATGAGGATGGTTGTGGCTGGCCATTACGTGATGTGATGAAAAAAATGGATGAAGCCAACGAAGGTGTTATTGTTATCCTGATGGGAAACTCACAAGCAAACGCAATTGATCGTTTGAAAGAATTAGACGCTAACCATGAACAACAGCCCGAAGAAAACAACGCACCAGCCAATCTAAAAACCTTTGGTATCGGCGCACAGATTTTAAGTGATGTCGGTGTCAGCAAAATGAAGGTTATGAGTGCGCCGATGAAGTTGCACGGTCTTGCAGGCTTTGATCTTGAAATAATAGAATACGTACGTAAATAGGATAAAAATTATGAGTGATATTAAAGAATTAGCCGGTGATTTTAATGCAGGCAAAGCCAAGTTTGGTATAGCCGTTGCACGTTTCAACTCTTTTGTTGTTGAAAGCCTATTAGACGGTGCAATTGATACTTTGCAACGTCATGGTGTGAGTGATAAGTCAATCGAGATCATTCGCGTACCGGGTGCTTTTGAACTGCCTGTAATGGTTCAAGCCATGGCAAATAGTGGTAAATATGACTCTGTGATTGCCCTTGGCGCAGTGATTCGCGGTAGCACGCCACACTTTGATATTGTCGCAGATGCTTCTGCAAAAGGCTTAGCAACCATAGCGCTGGATACGGGCATGCCGATTATCAATGGCATAATAACCACAGACTCAATTGAACAAGCGATTGAGCGCTCTGGCACAAAAGCGGGTAACAAAGGCTCAGAAGCGGCCGTTACAGCGATTGAAATGGTGTCATTGCTAGCAAAGTTTAATAAGTAAGTTCATCTCTTTAAAAGCTTTTATCCACAGAGAATGGTGTTTTAAGCTGTGGATTTGTGTTTATGCTTTAAGGTTTGTAAAAAGAATTTTAATCAAAATTATTATCGAAGTGTGGTTGTTAAAAGTATGGCTGTTGATCCTAAGAAGCAATATATCTCTGAGCGTCGTGTTGCGCGTAAACTAGCCTTAATCGCTATTTACCAATGGCAGATGACAGATAATAGTTATAAGGATATCTATCAAGGTTTACAAGAAGATAGCGCTTTATCTAAAGACATACCTAAAGCAGATATGGCATTCTTTCAGGCATTAGTAAAATGCGTCATAGAACAAACAGCTGATATTGATGCTGTACTTAATCCTTTTTTAGATCGCAAAGCTGAGCACCTCGACCAGATAGAAAAAGCCATTTTACGGTTGTCGGCCTGTGAATTACAAAACCACCCCGAAGTCCCTTATAAAGTCATTATTAATGAGTCGGTTAATCTCACCAAAAAGTTTGGTGCAGACCAAGCGCATAAATTTGTAAACGGAGTGTTAGATAAAGTCGGTGCTAGTTTACGTGCCGATGAAAATATAAAGTAATCCGCTAAGAAACTATCCTCATGGCAATTAGTGCAACCATTAATAAGATTTCTCTGAATATTGCCAATATGGACCGGCACTATTATCAGTCGCATAACCTCATCGTAGCGCAACACCCATCTGAAACAGATCTGCGTTTTATGATACGACTCATTGCCTTTGCGTTAAATGCTAGCGAACAACTTCAGTTTACCAAAGGTTTATGCGTGGATGATGAGCCAGAGTTATGGGTAAAGTCACTTACTGATGAGATAGAGCTTTGGATAGACTTTGGTCAAGTGGATGAAAAACGTATCCGCAAAGCCTGCGGGAGATCAAAGCAGGTTATTATCTATACGTATAATGAGAAAAAATCCTACGTTTGGTGGAAGCAACAATCAAAGCAATTAGAGCGTTATAAGAACTTAAACGTTATCCATCTTAACGCTGTAAACCCTGAGCACCTATTGCAACGCAAAGCCGAACTGCAATGCAATATTCAAGATGAGGAAATGATACTAATAGGTTCTGAAAATGAATCTGTGATTACGTGGAATATTCTTAAATAAAAGTTTCAAACTACACTACGCTTAATCCATCAATATTAAACTTCTCTAAGGCTCAAAATGTCAGAAAATCTTAAACTAGGTCAAGCTGCGCTTGATTATCATCGTTACCCCTCAGCGGGTAAACTAGAAGTTACCCCCATTAAAGCGATGCGAAATCAAAATGATTTAGCATTGGCTTACTCACCAGGGGTTGCAGAACCTTGTAAAGAAATTGCCAATAATCCCGATTTGGCAGGACTTTATACTGCACGTTCAAACTTAGTGGCAGTTATTACAAATGGCACTGCAGTTTTGGGTTTAGGGAATATTGGTGCACTAGCCTCTAAACCGGTCATGGAAGGCAAAGCAGTTTTGTTTAAAAAATTTGCAGATGTGAATGCCTTTGATATTGAGCTAGATACAACCGATGTTGATCGTTTTGTGGATGCGGTCAGTTTGATGGAACCAACCTTTGGCGGGATTAATCTTGAAGATATTAAAGCACCAGAATGTTTTGAGATAGAAGAACGCCTCAAAAAATTAATGGATATTCCTGTTTTTCATGACGATCAACATGGCACGGCTATTTGTGTGACTGCTGCAGTAAGAAATGGTCTGCGTATTGCGAATAAAAAAATTGAAGATATTAAGTTGGTGTGTTCAGGGGCAGGAGCTGCGGCTATTGCTTGTTTGAACCTATTAATTGAAATGGGTTTGAAAAAAGAAAATATTGTGGTCAATGATCGCTTCGGTATTATTTACAAAGGGCGAAAAGAGGAAATGAATCCGTATAACTCTGCCTTTGCAATTGAAACGGATGCACGTGTTTTGGATGATGTGATGGCCAATACAGACGTTTTTCTTGGCGTTTCTGCACCCAAAGTTTTAACCCAAAACCATGTTAAAAAAATGGCAGAAAACCCGTTAATTTTAGCGTTGGCAAATCCTGATCCTGAAATACTCCCTGAGTTAGCATTAGCCATTCGACCTGATGCCATAATTGCGACAGGTCGAAGTGATTATCCCAATCAAGTTAATAACGTGCTGTGTTTTCCATTTCTGTTTCGAGGTGCTTTAGATGTAGGTGCAACAGAAATCAATGAAGCCATGAAATTAGCCACCGTGGAAGCGATTGCTGATTTGGCGTTAATGGATGTTTCAACAGAAGTAAGCTCTGCTTATAAAGATAAGGCTTTTACCTTTGGTCGTGATTATTTTATTCCTAGCCCGTTTGATTCGCGTTTGATGTCAATGATTCCACCTCGGGTGGCGAAGGCAGCAATGGATACAGGCGTGGCTACTCGTCCCATAGACAACTTAGATGAATATCAAAAAAGTTTAGCATCTCGTTGAAAAATAGCCTGTAAATAATTCTGAGTAGCTTAAAATGATTGATTTACAGGCGTTATCTTATTGATGTTAATAATATTATAGATAAGTGATTTGTGAAAATTAGAACCATTATTTGTGTAAGCGTCTGAATTTTCATTAGATGAGTATTCATCATCCCATTGTTTAGGTAGTTTGTACTTACAATCATCGGCGCTATCCTCTAGCGCAATGCGTAATGATTTATAACCCATATTAATTACCTGAGATAAAGGCTCTCTACCTTCCATAAATTTCTGTGTACTCGGTACTTCTACTTCTTGTGTGATGTTAGAGGCTTCATTGAGCGAAAAGTTATATAAGTCTTCACCTAAGGACTCCTTTAGGGTAATAACTGCTTTTTTGGTAATAATAAGCCGAATATTATTGGAAAATTGTGTCACACCTGCCTTTAAAACCACTTCGTGTAAGTCTTCTGGATCGCTCAGTAATAGTTCCTTAGTGAACTCATCTGCATCGTTAATTTCATTTAGAGGTAAATACTGTTTAATAAACTCACTCAGAGAAGCTCTTGAACTAGGGGTTTCCCTCAGCTTTTCGATGAGTTCTCCATTGGGTAATTGTTTAATCCAACTTGTATGTATATCCTGGATTTGTAACGACTTTGATGGTGATTTACCACTAATAGTTGAGTTACTTTCATTCATGAGTTTCTCTCTCTCAGTCTTTTAACTTTGGCTAGAGAGGATAGTGATTGGTATAAGCATTAATTAGTAGGTACTTTAGTGCTAAGGGGGAATTTTTTAGATTAAAAGGAAGAGAGGGCAGATAAGGGGTAACCTTTTTGGTATTAACTGTGGCTAACTAGTTCAACTCTCTTTCTTGTTTAGAGAAGCTTTGCATGAATCAGATGACGAGTGAAAATGATTTAAATGTCTCTAATGTCGTTGAGCAACTTGCTAATAACTCATTTTCGTCTCAATGAGTGGAACCTCATCAGGTTTTATTGTTCCAATACGCTAGTCCAAAACAATGCACTTTCAGTGCAAGGCTTTAGCTGATACACACATAATGTTAAAATAAAAAAGATTCTTTAACATGAAGAACATGAAGGTTAAACACTATTTTTATTCTAAAAAGTCTTTCGTTTTTTCTTCATGAGCTTCATGTCCTTCATGGTTAAATTATTTGTTTTATCTTATCTATTATATTAGAAATCTGAATTATCATTCAGGGCGTAATAATAGCCCCTCTAGGGAGGAGGGGGTAATCACCATCAAAAGTAACGACTTTGAGTCGTTTGTGAAACAACCTATGGAACTTTCAGTCCATAGTGGTTGAGTTCACGACCTATTCGTATAAAGGTCTCTAAATGAATATTACCATTTATCATTTTCTAAATAACTTTTGTCATAATTGGACTGCAAATTTCTGTAAATGAAGTGAGAATCATTGTAACTTTTTATATCTCACTTAAAAAAGTCAATGAGACCTTTGAATAGACTGATATGTTGGACATTAAATTAATGATTAAGATGAACAAACCATTTCGACGTTATCTCTTTGTATTAACATGCTTTCTTGTATTTTTAATGCCTTCAATTTCATACAGTGATTACTGGTCAGATCAAACTTACACGCACTTTTCTAAGAACGAACCTTTGATTGATATGCTAGAAGCGATGGCCTTAGATCAGGATCTTCCTATCGTTGTGAGTGATAATGTAACTGATAATATCAGTGCATACTTTAAGCAAAAGAAAGCAAGTGATATTTTTCTAACCCTTAAGCGAACCTATGGTTTAGTTGCATACTTTGATGGTGATGCGCTTTATATTTATAAAAATGATGAAGTTATCAGTAAAACGCTGACATTGAATAAGTCACCGGTTAAGTTTTTAGAAAAGGCTTTATTTGATATTGGAGCGATGGATCCAAATATTAAAAATGAAGTTAAATGGCGTATTAATACTAAATTAAATAGTGTCACCTTTCGAGGGGTTCAACGCTTTATAGACATTGCTAACGGCGTAGCAAAAAAACTAAATAGTAGTAACTATATTTATAAGTGGATGGATAAAAAGAAGCGAGTGCATTATAGCAATGACCCTCCGTTTGGTAGTGGTAACTATTTAAAAATAATGTCTATTAGTGCAACAAACTCAAGGGTTACAAACTCTACAGCTGCCTACTCAACGACAGCTATCGAGACAAACCCTGTAGAAGAAAATAGTGTCAGTGATGATGTTTCACCTTCAATTTCACTCCCTTCAACCTCAGTAACGATCATACATTGAGAAATGAGTTCATAGAACATGATTAATCACTATACAAATATAAGTTTAAAAGTTCTCAAAGGTATTAATAAAGGGGCTATTGCTGATTTTGATTCAAACTATCTTACCGTAGGATCAAGTGAAGACTGTGATGTAATTTTGAGTGGCTTTGAAAAAGAAGAAAGATTTTTTGAAATATCATTAACGGATGAAGAACTTTTTATTAGAGTCATTCATAGAGCAATATTTATTGATGGGATAGAGACCCAACCTGCCGAAAAACAACTACCCTATGAGCTTTATCAGTTGATTAGTTTTGATGATTGTTGTGTTGCCGTAGGGGAAAGAGAATCAGAATGGCCTGAGGATACAATGGATATCGAGTATCTAGATGCTCGAAGCAAGAAAAAATCACTATTCTCTCACTTAAGCAATCATGTTAAAAACTTTAGTTTCCCCCTTATTTCAGATACACAAAAAATTCTTCTTACTTTTTTGTCACTTATTCTAGTAGGTGGAGTTTTTCTATTAAACTCAAAGACATATAATGTAAACGAAGCAAGTCAGACTAAAGACGTAGTCGCGCATAGTAATTTAATTCACCCTGTAAAAATCCCACTTGCGAAGTCTAAAACTAACCAAGAAATAGATTTGGATAATGCAAAAAACTTAGCTTATGGTTTATTGCAAACTTATGGTGTTAACAGAATTGATTTAAACTTTGATAGCGATGGCACTTTAGTTGCCAAAGGGTATGTAGGTAGCAATACAGAATGGGAAAAAGCTAAAGCATCAATACTTGAAGATATTGATTTAGTGAAAGAAATTAATGCAAATAATGTTGAAACTTTTAAAGAAAGAACACTTCAGTTAAATACAATGCTTCAACAAAGAGGCTTGAAAAAGAACTTGAAAATAAAGCCAGACCCTGAGAACAATCGTATTGTTGTTTCTGGCCAACTGACGAATGCAAGTACTGAGAAGTGGAATGATTTAAAGAGTACTTTTAATACAAACTATAGTGGATACCCGGCGATTAAATCTGAAATTACAGATATTGAGAGTAATTTACAGCTTTCTATTCGCGGAGTAAGTATAGGAAAAACTAGATACTTCACATCTAAAACGGGTAAAAGGTACATGGTAGGTTCAAATTTAGGCAATGGGTTTAGGGTGCTTAAAATTGAGATTGATAAAATCACACTTTTGTATGAAGGAAGTGAAATTACAATCATCTATAACAAAGGTTCTGAAAACAAATTAAATACCATCTAGGAGAGTTAAATGTTAGATATTGAAGAAAAGTTTCAAACAGGCAACTATAAAAACGAGTTGCTTGAATCAATACACTCAGAATTACAAAAGTTAAAAGATGTTTTAAATAGTGGTTTAAATCCTGCTGATTACAATAAATACAGTAAATATGTTTTAGCGTTGGAGTCATCACTACTTATTTTAAATCAAACCAGAACGCCTGATAGTCCAACCTTAAATTAATAGGAAAAAAAATGCTTACTACAAATAAAGATTTAGTTTGGGATTTAACACAAGTTGGTTTTTTAGGCGCTTTTGGTGATCACCCTGACGAAGCACTACAGGTGTTTAAGGGGTTAAATGCAGTTTATACCGATAACTTAGGCGTTAAAAATGGACTAGGAATGTGCTTTTTATTTTCTGGAATGTATCAAGAAGCCATTTCTGTTTTCAGAAAAGATGTACTAATTGCTGACCCTCAAAACTATGAAGCACGGTGTTTTTTAGGTATGGCACTATGGGAAACTGGGGAAAAAGAAGAGGCTAGGAGCCTTGTCGAAGATGCTTTGAAAAACGGTAATGCTGAAATCAAAGAAATAAGCCGATCTTGTTTAGAAAGTATGCAGTAAATCATTGAGTGTAGCTGGAATTCTATTAACTATGTTGTTTTTGGCGCTTATTGGCAACACCTACACGTTTATTTTTTGATTTTATTAAAAGTAAGGCCAAACTCCCGCGCTGACCTGATTGTTTAAAATCCTTTTCTAAGCAAGATTGGGCGATATCTATGGGATAGTTAAAGTCATTGATGAGTGTCTCATAAATCATTTTATAAAGGCGCGGCAAAGCTATTTTCCATGTACTACCTGCTTGCTGGTAAAGTGATTCACTAAGTTGCATAAATTGATTAAAGGCTGAGGTATTTTTGTTTTGTCCCTCTAAAATCAAAGGCAAGGTGTGTTTAAAGCGCCCAGAATTTGCAATCATATCCCAGTATCTGGCAAAGCGTTGTATTTGCTGAAACTCCATAAAATCAATATCCAGAGTACTCAGTATCGTATAGGGTGGGGTTTTACTGTAGCGCATCTCATATTTTTCATCATGCCGATTTATGGGTGCACCACGTAGGCGTTTTAGAATGCCGAGTTGTATTTCTTGGGGGTTGAGGGCCACGAGCTGATCGAAACTATCGGCAAAGTTTGTAAGGGTATCACTGGGTAATCCAAAAATAAGGTCGGCATGTAAATGCGCGCCAGTATGCTTACGTAACCAACGTAAGTTATCTTTAGTTTTTTTGTTATCTTGTTTTCGACTAATAAGTGTTTGTATTTTTGGGTCGAATGTTTGGACACCTATTTCAAACTGTAATGAGCTTTTAGGAAAACGAACGAGGGCTTGCTTTAGTTTCTCAGGGAGGTTATCGGGGATAACTTCAAAATGGAGGTATAGGTCATCGGTCATTCGTTCTAAAAAGAACTCTAAAATAGTGACGCTGCTGGCAACTTTGAGGTTAAAAGTACGATCAATGAATTTAAAGTTACGTGCTCCGCGGTTGATGAGTTTTTCCATTTCTAGCAAAAAAGCATCTAGTTCAAAGGGCTTAGAGGTTTTGTCTAATGATGATAGGCAAAATTCACACTTAAAGGGGCAGCCACGAGAAGCTTCAACATAGATAAGACGATTGCGAATATCTTCATCGTTATAAAATTCATAAGGTAGATTTAACTGTTCTAACGGAACAAGGTCGCCATTAATAATTTTATTGAGTGGTTTTTTATGGCTAAGAATTTGCTCACACAAGGCTTTGAAGCTTATTTCACCAGCACCCTGAATAACATAATCAGCACTTTTTACAACCTCAGGTGTATCTGGGTTATGGCTAACCTCTGGGCCACCTAAAACAACAAAAACCTCAGGTGCTATTTGCTTTATCAGTTGAACCAGTTGTGTAATTTCAGAAACATTCCAAATATAAACACTTAAGCCGATAATTTTTGGTTTACATAAAAGTAGCTTTTCAAGAATATCAATGGGGCGTTCGTGAATGGTGAATTCAACGATTTGAGCTTGTTTTTGTAATTCTCCAAGGTTGGCGTATAGGTAACGCAAACCAAAGGCACAGTGTATATAGCGTGAGTTTAAGGTGCTAAGGATAATATTAGTGCAGGATGACACGTTGTAGCGCTTCTCAAAAGGGTTTAAATCGCGTTATTATACGCATCCCTTAGAAAATCAGTGATAAATCGTGAAAAAGATAGGCATTGTAGGCGCAACGGGTTACACCGGCGTTGAATTATTAAGAATTTTGGCAACCCATCCAGAGGTTGAAATTAGCTATGTGACATCGCGATCCAATGCGGGCACACGTGTTGATGCTATGTTTCCTAACTTGCGTGGCTTTATTGATTTAGAATTTAGTGATCCGTCTACGGATGCTTTGGCGCAATGTGATTTAGTCTTTTTCGCAACACCCAACGGCGTAGCAATGAATCATGTACCTGCGTTATTAAAAGCAGGTACTAAGGTTATTGACTTAGCAGCGGATTTTCGCATTAAAGACCTTGACCTTTGGGGGCAATGGTACAGCATGGATCACGCTTGCCCAGAAGTTGTTGCCGAGGCCGTGTATGGTATGCCTGAGCTTAACCGTGCGCAAATAAAAAATGCAAATATTGTTGCTAATCCTGGCTGTTATCCTACCTCTGTGATTCTTGGTTTAAAGCCTTTGATTGACGAGGGCTTGATCGATTTGAACAGCATTATTGCTGATACAAAATCAGGTGTAAGTGGCGCAGGTAAGGGGGCGAATGTTGCTACTTTATTTAGTGAAATGGGTGAGAGCTTTAAAGCTTACAATGTGGGAGGGCACCGTCACCAGCCAGAAATTGCACAGGCGTTTTCTTTGCTTGCGGATAAAAAAGTTGATTTAACTTTTGTGCCTCATTTATTACCCATTATTCGTGGTATTCATGCGACACTGTATGCGCGCTGTCTAGATACTCAGTGTCTAGACAAGGATGTTGATTTACAAGATCTTTACGAAACGCATTATAAAAAAGAGCCCTTTGTTGATGTACTTCCTGCTGGATCACATCCTGAAACACGTAGTGTAAAAGCATCTAATATGTGCCAAATTGCACTTCACAAAAAGCCTGATAGTAAACAAATTGTTGTGTTGTCGGTGATTGATAATTTGGTGAAAGGTGCGGCAGGTCAGGCGGTGCAAAATATGAATCTAATGCTAGGGCTTGATGAGTCTTTGGCTTTATCACAACCTGCATTGTTGCCATAACTTCACAATTTGTAGTGGAAAGGAAATTATTAAATGTTTGGAAAAAAGAAAAAGGCTGAATTGCTGAGAACACAAATTAATACCTTAATTGGTGAAGGTACGACGGTAACGGGTGTTGTGCAATTCGATGGTGGTTTGCATGTAGTGGGCGCTATAAAAGGGGGAGCAAAATCTGAAGATCAGAACTCTGTTTTAATAATTAGTGAAGATGCCCTAGTGACAGGTGATATTTATGTCAATCATCTTATTGTAAATGGGCAAGTTGATGGCAATATTTATGCAACCGGCAAGGTTGAATTATTTGATAAAGCCCGCATAAATGGTGATGTACATTACAATATACTTGAGCTACCAGCAGGCGCTGAGGTTAATGGTAAGCTAATACGTGAAGAAGATAAAAAGAATGGCACATCAACATCATCATAAAACCATCTAAAAAAATGGTTTAATCGTGTTTTAAGAGATTTAGGAGTAAAATCTCTCGTTACACACGTTATAAGTTAGTTTAAAAGAGATAGGTAAATCAAATGACAGTAGAAACAGCAAGCGCAGCACCCGTATTAAATTTTACCGATGCAGCAGCAAACAAAGTTCAAAACCTGATTGAAGAAGAGAAAAATGACAATCTAAAGCTTCGTGTTTTTGTATCAGGTGGCGGTTGTTCTGGTTTTCAGTACGGCTTTACATTTGATGAAGTTATCAATGATGGTGATACAGAAGTTGTAAAGAACGGCGTTAAGTTACTTATAGATCCTATGAGTTTTCAATACTTAGTCGGCGCTGATATTGATTATACTGAAGGTTTAGAAGGCGCACAGTTTGTGATTCGCAACCCAAATGCTAAGACAACTTGTGGGTGTGGGTCATCGTTTAGTCCGGAATAACTTTTTGTGCTTTTATCACTTCTGAATAAAGCCGGCTCTTTGTTAAACAGAGATCGCTAACATTTGTAAGCTCACTTTTACTTTAATCTGACTTCAGTCAAAAGTAATCTGAGCCACAAAAAAACAGATTCTAATTAAAACTAAAAAGGTAGCCAATTGGCTACCTTTTTAGTTTTGAAATGTTGATGTGTCGAGGTTTATTAAAAAGTAGATAACTCCACACCCACACTCAACATATTAACAGCGGTATCATCGTCACCATTAACTTCAATACTTGGAAACCTTTCCCATTCAGCACGTAAGTTTGTTGTCTCATTGATATGCATTTTTGCACCTAAGCCATAACTAATGCCTAATCCAGATTCATTCGAACTACTCCAACGAGTCGCTGCTCCTTTAGCAAAGATGTCAAACTGTTCTGTAATAGGTAGTGAACCAACAGCTCCAAAACTAAAAGCAGAGCTGTCTGCATTGTTTGCACCTTTATTTCCATCATCTTCCCTGTGCATATCGCCAAGGTTTGTATAAGCTATTTCAGCGCTAATTTTATCCGTTAACTTGTAACCGCCAAAGAGCTTCCATGAAGTATCTTCATCTTCACAATTACTACCTTCGCCATCACAGTATTCAGAGCCGCGTGATAAACCGATAGTTCCACCAAAATAATAGGGGTTAGCTACATTACCGAACTCAAAACCACCGCCACCGCCACCAGAGTTTGACGTATTATCAACATACTTTGTAGATGCCTTTGAATAATCAAAGGCTTTAGGAAGGTCTGCCCGTGTTACAGTCGTTATTAAAAGTGCACTGATGCTGAACGCACCAAACACAAGTGTTTGTTTATTAATTAGTTTCATTATGTACCCCGATTTGTTTTTTTATTCTTCAGCTTCGGGGATTCTATGCTAGTCAAGCTAACTGGTCAATAATGAATCAATTAATAGAGGTGCCCTTTAGATTGTTATAGGCTGAAAAAATTCGCTTCCCTTGTTGTATTGTCCCCTTTGCGGTGAGGTGGGTGGAATCATATTTTTCTAAACCCATCATCGAAACGAAGCTAATATTACTGTTTTCAAGCGCTAATTTCATTTGAGCATTCACAACTTGAGGATGTTGTTGTACACGTGGGTGCAGCTCATCCACGCTCAATATAACGGGTAAGTTTGGCTCGTGGATTATATTGTTACGAAGGTGGGTTAACATTCTTTTGAGATGCCAATAATACTCATTAGCCAGCTGTTCATTCTCAGCATCACTTTCACCTTGAATCCAAATAATAGCTCTAGGTACTACAGTGTGGCCTTGGGCTTCTAGGCCTTTAATGGCAATTCTTAGGTTATGCACCATATCGTCATACAGACCTTTTTTACCATAGGTTTTCCAGTCAAGCTTAAGGCTGGATCCGCCGGAACTGTATTTAAAGATAGCTGGTTTTAACCGTTTATTATTTAATAATGCACGTGAAAAAGTAACTTCTGGACCAAAGTGTCCTTTTCTAAAGTGTCCTTTTTGGGGGCGCAACGTTTCCCACTTATTATTGCTAGAATCATAATTCAGTGCCCTAAAATAAAAAGGGATAAGCTGGTCTAAATGGTATTTGTCAGCAGGATATGATGCAGCATCACTACGCCAGCCTTGCATATTGGATTGACCTGCCATTATAAACAGGTCAATTTTGTCAGCGTAGGTGTTTGTACTTATCAGTTGTAGTAAGAGCCCGCTGAGAATAAAAAGAGTTTTCATAGATGTTTTTGAATGACCATAATTTTTCAAGTATGTTGCCGTGATAAGTTTTAATTTTCAAGTAATTTATTAAACTGTTGATAGTTAGGTGATTGCACTGTATCAGCGAATAAATGATAATAGCTTTCTATTTATTGTTATATCTGGTTTTTCAATGCGGTTTTTAAAAGTTATCATCCCTGTATTGGTATTGGCAGGCACTTTTTTATTAGCAAAATACCTACTAGCAACAGGGCCTAAAGCTAAAAAGAAGCCTTTTGTGAAAAGCCTTCCTATCGTTGAGGTCGTCGCTTTAAAAGAACAAAATTATACTGTTGTTATTGATGCTTCAGGTATTGTTAGAGCAGGTACACAAACTAATCTTGTGGCAGAAGTATCAGGGAAAATCACAGAAATATCGAATAAGTTTCTAGAGGGGAACTACTTTACAAGTAATAAAATCTTATTGCGCATTGAGGACTTTGGCTATAAAAATGCCGTAGCCATTGCTGAAAGTGATGTAGCAAGTAATAGAGCTTCTCTTGTACAACTTTTGGAGGAAGAAAAAAGTCTTCAACGCTCTATACAGTTATCTCAGACAAACTTAAATTATGGTAAAAAAGAAGCACATCGAAAACGCGGTCTTTGGCAGAAAAAGCTTATTTCACGCTCATCATTAGATGTTGAAGAGCAAAAGCTAAATCAACTACAACAAAAAAAGCAAGAGCTACAGGGACGTTTAAATGCTTTTAATAGTCGTAAGTTAGCGCTTAAAGCAAAGATTAATGCATCTCTTAGTCGGTTAAATCAAGAGAAACTTAAACTCTCTAAAACAATAATTAAAGCACCGTATGCGGGAAGAGTATTTAATAAAAGTGTTGATGTTGGTCAGTTTGTAGGAGTAGGTACGGTATTAGGCAAAATTTATGCAACAGATTTTGTGTATGTTGACTTACCTCTTTCGTTGTCAAAATACGAGTTGTTAGATATTCCTGAGCAATTTCAGGGACAACGCGTAAAAGGTAACTTACCTAGCGTAAGTTTTAGTAACGCTACACAAAAAACAAAAAATACTTGGCAGGGAAAGGTGGTAAGAAGTAGCGCAGCTTTGGATTCAGATAGCCGCCAAATAAAACTTATTGCTAAGATTGAGAATCCTTTTAAAGCTGGTAATGGTGCTAGCGCACCGATTAAAATTGGACAGTACCTTAATGCAAAAATAACAGGAAAAAACTTTAATAAAGTTTTTATATTGCCGCCTGTAGCGGTTAGACAAAATAAAGAAATTATGTTGCTCGAAAATCAACAAGTGCATATTGTTCCTGTTGATGTTCTATGGAATTCAGTCAAAGAAACGGTAGTTCGTACGCAAGAAGAGATAGCGGGTAAAATGATGATTACAACCGTGATGAGTCAGGCTGTTGAGGGAATGAAGGTTGTTACGGTAAAGGAGCAACGTAAAATAGAGTCAGAAAAAGCGAAGAAAAAATCTGCTAATTTTGATAATAAAAATAAAGAGGCTGACAGCGAAAAGCCAAAGGATTTTTTAGTGTGGCTTAAAGGGTTAATTAATAATAAATCAGAAGCTCAAACCAACACGAAAAAAGATCAATTAATCAAATCACCACAAGGTGATCACTAAGCATGAAGGGTATTATCGCATGGTTTGTTAAAAATCCCGTAGCCGCTAATATCTTAATGATTTGCATTATCTCTTTTGGTTTTTATGCACTGTTTAATAAAATTCCTTTAGAAACATTCCCTGC
>JAZGFW010000213.1:0-7038 GCA_036479895.1 Cocleimonas sp.
GTGCGATCTTAATGCATCTGAGCACTCAAAACATGTCGGTAAAAGAACTTACCGATGAATTTAATATGACTAGAGCAGCTGTTAAAAAACATCTCATCATTCTTGAAACGGGAAAACTCATTTCAGCTCACCGCCAAGGTAGAGACAGGATCAATAAACTAGAACCTGATGGATTAAAGTCGATACAAGAATGGCTTAGCTTCTTTGATCAATTCTGGGATAAGCGCCTTACTAAATTAAAATTTGTCATTGAATCAGAACAAGGAAATTAACATGTCTAATACAACGATTATAAAAACCTGCTTTTTTAAAACCTCTCGTGAAACCGTTTGGGCTTTTCTCACTCAGAAAGACAAGCTTGCGCAATGGTTTCATCCATCTACAGCTGACTTAGCAGAAGGAGAAGATTACGCGTTGGTAGAAAAACAAGCAGATGGTTCTGAGTCCACAGTTTGTTGGGGAAATGTCGTCTCAATGGATGAACCATCATCACTCGTCTATACCTTCACAGTTGGTCCACTTAATGGTGCTATGACAACTGTCACATGGACACTGGAAGAGATTCAGGATGGAACAAGGCTCACACTCAAACACGAGGGCATTAGTACAGCCGCAGGAGAAGCTGCAATGGGATTATTAATGGCGCTTGATAAAGGTTGGGATGTGCATTTGGATTCTATGAGAGTCTCGATCAATCCAACAACAGAAAATGAGTGTGACTAAGTTTTATTACACTAATAGAGACCTTTACATGAACCAGTGGCGCAAGAAACGGCTGAAGCTCTAATAATCAAGTTATCCGTTTTTAAACAACAAAACGGTAAGCTTGCTAAAATAGGGTATATTTTACTGATTGAGACGGAAAATGAAGCTAATAACGGGTTAATAGCAAGTTTTTCAACGAAAGCAGTGAAATATTAGTCATTTTTACTCGTCACCTGATTCGTGCAAAGGTCTCTCTATATATAACTATTCTTTAATATTTTATATGCCGTTCGGCGTAAATTTATTGATAAAGTGTTAGTTTTTGATTATTTTAGTCAAAATAATAGATCTGTTTTTTTTAAGACGGTCAAAATAATAAAAACAAATAAGGTTAAAGATCATGAATCACAATAAAGCTGAAGTTTATTCAGCAACAGGCTTTTCTGATTTGCTCGCATCACCTACATTTTATGCTATACCGGTAATAGCATTTGTTTTAGGGTTTTCATCAATTTTTGGTTTTTTACAAACACCGGAAAAGCTTAAAAGTGCAGTTGATATCATTACTAAAAAGGTTGTTTTGCAAAATAAAAGTGATAATAAATCAACTAAACTAGTTTCTGATTTAACAATAAAAAATATTACTAAAAAACACAACGATAGAAATACGGCTTCTTCATTGGGTAATCGCTATAGTATTTTTATGGATAAGTTCACTCATGAAAATGAGAGGCAATTACCGAAGCGCTCTATTCAAACGATTCAGCTTGCATCTTTTGATTATGATATTACGTCAAAGCACTTTTGGGGGGACTTAGAACTTAATAATCCTCATGCGTCTGTGCTTGAAGATAGCATATTAAGAAATCGCGACAGCCTATTGATGGGTGTACCAATGAACTTAGATTTATTACCAAAAATAGGTGATGAAAAATATTCTCTGAGAATAAATCGTAACTATTGATTACTTAAGTTTTTGCATCTGATTTTTTTTCATCTAATAATGAGCTGTTAGCAGTTTCAATCATTTTTAATAATTACTAAGTGATTGGTATAAAGACTCAACTGTTTAAAGATTCTAAAAAAGCTTTCTTGATTTGATCTTGCTGTTCTTTTTTGATAATAGGTAATCCTGATTTTGTCGTTATTTGAAAGGTATCCTCTACAGTCTCTCCTAATGTAGTAATTTTAGCATTATGTACTTCTAGGTTCTGTTCATTAAAAATATTTGCAATTTGAGTGAGTAAACCAGAAGTATCGGCTGTTTTAATAGTAATATAAGTCTGTTGATGAATGTTATCTTGTTCAAAAATAACCTTCGTATTTATATCAAAGTGTTTGTGCTGACGAGATAAGTGCTCTTGCTTAAATTCAAAAGAAAAGTCCTTTTCAACTATATTCTTGCTTACGGCCTCAGTTAGTTTTTCTATATCTTGTTTATTATCAAGAGGTACGCCTTCAGGGGTTAATAAATAGAAAGTATTTAACGCAAAGTCATCATGAGTAGAGGCTATATTAGCCGCAACAATGGTTAGGTTTCTTTGCTCAATAGCTGATGTTATTTTAATAAAAAAGTTATCTTGGTCTTTGGAATAAATAAACAGGTGTGAACTATCATCACTATCTCTATTGCACAATGTAACAATCGTTTTATTAGGCTGTTTGGTGATTTCTGAAAACTGCCAAAGCAGTTCTTCAACGGGGTAGTGCAAAATATAGTCATCATTAAAACGTGCTAAAAATTTTCCATATTGTTCGCTGTTTTGTGCTTGATTATCCAACGACTGCCTTTTTTCTTTAATGAGGTTTTGTGTCAGATTTTTTGGCTTATCGCTTTCTAGATATCTTGTGGTATTACGGTATAAGTTTTTTAACAGAGAGTGTTTCCAATTATTGAGCAACGTTGGATTGGTACCGCGAATATCACAAATAGTTAGCAAATAAAGCATGTTGAGGTGCTCTTGTGTTTCCATTAAGTCGGCTATTTCTTTTATAATTTCAGGGTCACTAATATCTTTACGTTGAGCCGTACTGCTTAAAATAAGATGTTGATTGACTAAGTTGCTAACAGTTTCTGATGTTGTCTGGCTAAGCTCATGATTGAGACAAAAGTTTAGCGCATCTACAGCTCCTAATTCGGAATGACTTCCACCTCTACCTTTAGCAATGTCATGAAATAACCCTGCAAGATAAAGAATCATGGGATTTTGTAGTGTTTTAAAAATCTCTGCACAGAAGGGAAGTTCTTCCTTTCCTTCTTCGGTACTGAGTCGGCGGATATTACGTACTACATTTAAGGTATGCTCATCCACTGTATAGGCATGAAATAAATCATATTGCATGCGCCCAACAATATTGGCAAAAGCGGGGATGTAAGCGGCTAAAATGCCATAGCGGTTCATCCTTCGAAGGGCAAAAGTAATGCCCTGTGATTCGGATACGATATTAATAAATATTTGCTTATTATGGGTATTACTTCTGAAATCATCATTGATAAGGTGTGTATTACGGCGTAAAGCTCGAATAGTTTTTGGTGTCATTCCCTTTAGGTTTTCGGTGGTTTGAATGATGTGAAAAACTTCCAAAAGGCCGTGTGGGTTTTCACTAAAGAAATGCTCTTGTTCTAGGCCTAAGTAGCCATCGTGATTGTTGTAATAAGCGTTTATTTTAATCGCTTTTTTATTTGTTGTTTTTAAAATATGTTCACGCAATAAACCGATTAGCAACTCATTTAAACGCTCTACACGTAAAATATTACGATAATAACGTTGCATAAATGACTCGATCGATTGGTTGTGCGCATCATCTGTATAGCCAAAAGCATGCGCTAAATGACGTTGATGATCGAATAGAAGGCGGTCTTCTTTACGTCCTGTGAGTTGATGTAGGATAAAACGAACCTGCCAGAGAAAGTCTCGAGATTTGATTAAATCTTTATACTCATCTGGGTTAAGCAAGTCAAAATGGCTAGTTTCACTTAACGCTTTTAAGGAGGGTACGTCATATTCTCGTCGAGTGATCCAACCGATGGTTTGTAAGTCACGCAAGCCACCCGGGCCTTCTTTAAGATTAGGTTCAACACGATAAGCGCTATCTCCAAAGCGTTTGTAACGAGACTTTTGCTCATCTAACTTAGCCAGAAAAAAATCAGCACTAGACCATATCTTATCCGTAGAAATACTTGACTGGAGCGTATCAAAAAGGGGCTTATCACCGCAAAGGTAACGAGATTCAATCAAGTTAGTGATAATGGTTAAATCATTTTTAGCTTCATTGATACATTCATTCAAGGTCCTAACACTATGACCGATTTCTAAACCCAAATCCCAAAGTAAAGTCACAAAACTGGAGAGTGTTTCTTGTGCTTGCTCATCAGGTTCATCGCTGAGTAGGATTAATAGATCAACATCCGAAGCAGGGTGCATTTCCTCACGACCATAACCACCTACTGCAACAAGGGAAACTTTATTAGAAAGGTTAAGACTATCAAGGTGCTCTTGCTTCCACATCGATTGTAAAAGCTTATCAATCGTTTGGCTTCTATTCTTTAATAGTTCAGATATATTGGCATGCTCTTCAAATTGTTTTTGTAGGTCATTATTATTATCTTGCAATGTTTGTTTAAGATTCATAGGGCTTTATAACTTTATTTTTAAGCAATTAAATATACACCATATTATTTAAAAATAGCACTTCACATCGGTTCTTTTTAAGCTATCCTTGAGACATCACTATTTGTTATTTTTACCGTTAAATCGTATATCGATAACGTAACTGAATTAAAACCTGAATAATATAAAGGAACTCCCATGAATTTTACCAGACGTTCACTATTAGCAATTTTCGTTTCTGCTAGCATTCTATTGCCAATGATGAGCAATGTTGCACAGGCAGCAGATAAGCATGTAGCCATTACGCAAATTGTTGAGCATCCTGCCCTAGATGCTTGTCGCAAAGGTGTAAAGGATGAATTAGCCGAAGCAGGTTTTGTAGTAGGAAAAAACTTAAAATGGTCGTTTGAAAGTGCTCAAGGTGCACCCGCAACAGCAGCGCAAATAGCCAAGAAATTTGCAGGAGAGAATCCTGATGTTGTGGTGGGTATTGCAACACCTTCTGCACAGGCATTAGCCTCATCAGCGCGTGATATTCAGCAAGTTTTCTCTGCAGTAACAGACCCGGTTGGCGCTAAGTTGGTTAAATCAATGGATAAGGCGAATGGTGGCAATATCACCGGCGTTTCTGACTTATCACCGATTGATAGCCATATGGCTTTAGTAAAAACTATTGTGCCAAAAGCAAAAAAGATAGGTGTTGTTTTTAATCCTGGTGAAGCTAACTCAGTGACCTTGGTTGATCTGGTTAAAAAGTTTGCACCGAATCACGGTATGGAAGTAGTAGAAGCAGGCTCTCCAAAATCATCGGATGTTTTAGCGGCAGCGCGTTCATTGGTGGGTAAGGTTGATGTGATTTATGTACCCACAGACAACACGGTTGTTTCTGCCTTTGAAGCCGTTATCAAAGTAGCAACAGAAGCTAAGATTCCTGTTATTTCAGCAGACACAGATTCTGTAAAACGTGGTGCTATCGCGGCACAAGGCTTTAACTATTATGATCTAGGTCGTCAAACAGGCAAGATGGTTGTCGCGATTTTAAACGGAAAAAAAGCAGGTGATATTCAGCCACAAGGTGTGGATAAAACAGAGCTTTATGTAAACCCAGAATCTGCAAAGTTGATGGGTGTTACATTGTCTGATGAGCTTATTAAGTCGGCTAAAAAAGTGGTTAAAACAATGACTAAATCTGAGCGCGAAGCAGAAGAAGCGAAGAAAGCGGCAGAGAAGAAGTAACTTATTTTTGCCACGGAAGAATACGGAAAACAAGAAAACAATCTAAGGAAAATCAAAGATAAAAGTCCCTCTCCCTAGCAGGGAAGGGTTAGGGAGTAGGTAGAAATCTAAAAATCACACTTAAAATTCAGAGTGTATGATTTTGCTCTTCTCTATTATTTTCCCAACTCACGAAGGAGAAAATCTTAAAGCTTTTCTTTCGCGTGTTTCCGTTGCTAAAAACTTTTTAAGGTTTAAAAAATGTCAACAATTGCAGCCCTCGGCGCACTAGAAAGCGGCTTAGTCTTTGCACTGGTCGCTTTTGGTGTTTTTATGTCCTTTCGGATTTTAGAATTCCCTGACCTTACCGTTGATGGTAGCTTTCCTTTAGGTGCAGCCGTTAGCGCCATTATGATTGTGTCTGGCGTTAACCCTTGGCTAGCTACACTGGCAGCTTTTGGGGCAGGGATGCTGGCAGGTGTTGTGACTGCTTGGATGAATACTAAGTTAGGCATTTTAAACTTACTTGCGTCTATTCTCACCATGATCGCGCTCTACTCAATTAACCTGCGCATTATGGGTAAACCTAATATAGCTTTGTTGGGTGAAACCACTGTTCTTACTCCAACAGAATCTTGGGGAATACCTTATTATTGGGCGACGCCACTGGCTTTTTCTATCGTAGTGCTAGTCGTTTTCTTTTTCTTATTAAAGTTTTTAAATTCGCAAGCGGGTTTAGCGATGCGTGCCACAGGTGCTAATGCCCGTATGGCGCGTTCTCAAGGGATAAATACCGACGCTATGATTATTCTCGGGATGGCGGTATCCAATGGCTTAGTCGGTTTAGCAGGTAGCTTGTTTGCACAAAGCCAAGGTAGCGCGGATATTACAATGGGTGTGGGTGTGATCGTGATTGGTTTAGCATCAGTGATCGGCGGTGAAGCTATTATTAATCCTAAGACTATGTTTCTCGCTTTAATTGCCTGTATTGTGGGCTCGATACTTTACCGCTTCGCCATTGCTCTGGCGTTAAATGCTGATTTTATTGGGCTGAAAGCACAAGACTTAAACTTGGTGACGGCTGTTTTGGTGGCCTTTGCGATTGTTGCGCCAAAACTTAAAGCCAATATCAGTGCTTGGTTAGCGCGCGGTAAAAAGTCATGATTGCTTTAGAAGATATTCACGTTACCTTTGGCGAAGGCACACCGTTAGAAACGAAAGCCGTACGCGGTATTAGTTTGACCATTAAAACAGGTGAATTTGTTACCGTTATTGGTAGTAATGGCTCTGGTAAATCCACTTTATTAAATACCCTAAGTGGTGAAACTTTACCTACAAAAGGAAAAATAAAAATAGGGGAGGATAATGTAACCCGCTGGTCAACGCCGCAACGCGCTAAACTGATCTCACGCGTTTTTCAAGATCCGCTAGCAGGGAGTTGTGAAAATTTAAGTATTGAAGAAAACATGGCCTTAGCTTGGTATCGGGGACAATCAACTGGGTTTGG
>JAZGFW010000214.1:0-4581 GCA_036479895.1 Cocleimonas sp.
CGTTTCATGATTTTAGGGTAGTCTTTGATAATATTCACGCTACCTTTTTGAAAAGTAGGTGGGTCGCAGATAAGCAAATCAAAAGGACCACGCTTTTTTAAGCGGCCAAATGATTTGAGGATATTGAGCTTTTCAAATTTCACCTGACTTAATGACTGTTGATTTAAGCGGTGATTATCTCTCCCGATATTGAGTGCGGGGCTACTCATGTCAACATTAAGAATAGAGTGAGCACCACCCGCAATAGAGGCTACAGAAAACCCACACGTGTAGGCAAAGAGGTTTAATACGCGTTTGTTTTTAGCCTCGCTCCGAACCCAGTCCCGCCCATTTTTCATATCCAAAAACAAGCCAGTATTGCGCGATTTACCCAGTTGAATATGGTATTTCAGACCGCTTTCATCAATAGCTAATTCTGATACCTCTTTTCCCCAAATGACATCTATAGGTCCGCTTAATTCATAACGGTGTTGGAGCTGAATGCTCTCACAGCTGGGCAAAAGCAACAAAAGTTCATCAGCTAGCTCCTTAATATCAGGTACTGATTCAGGAGCAAAGAGAGTGATTAAAATAACAGGAGATAACCAGTCTATTGAGACATGCTCTAGTTTTTCAAACGCATGACCACGCCCATGAAAAAGACGTTGAGCTTGGGTGAGTTCTAGAGCCCCTGAAGGAAGTTGTAAATGCTTTAAAAGGTCAGTTATCTTAGGCATAAATCAATGAGAAAGAGAGTACACGTTAAAGAATATTAGCTATTTGATGCTAGTAAAAGAAGCATCAGGCAGGAAGGAGGGCAAATTTCTGTAACTTGTTTTTTTCATTTAATGATAACTAGATAGTTTTATGAGATGAGAGAAAATCTGATTATCTAATGATAAGCTTTGATACTCAAGAGGAGATAAAATGATTACTGACTCAATATTAAACTGCCCAGAATGTGGCGCTAAACAAAAAGAAGACATGCCTGAAAATACGTGTCAATACAGTTACCGTTGTAATGCTTGTAAACTTGTTATAAAGACTACTAAAGGTGAATGCTGTGTCTATTGTTGTTACGGTGATTATCCATGCCCACAGGCACAAGTTATAGGGTCCTCCTGTTGTAGTCCTGATTAATGTCATATGAAGATTATTGGCATGATTGATTACTATGCGTTATTGATGCGTCTGTGAATGTAGTTAAAAAATAGTCAGCAAAGGAAAACTATTTGTAATGCTATGTTTTTTTTACTATATTCAAGAAATAAAAAATATTATAGTCGTCATAAATCACACTTAAAGGAGTAACCCCAATGACTTTTTTCCTATGTAAACTCTGGCCTTATTTGGCAGGCGGTTTAATTGGTTGGCTTTTAGCTGGCTGGCTAGCAAGACGCTTTAAACATGCTGAGCCCTCACTAGAGACAATCGTTGAAAAGAGGGTTGAAGTGGATAATCCAAATCATTTGGCATTGATTAGCAAACTAGAAGGTGAAAATAGTAAGATAGCTACCCTTATGTCTAAGGTGTCTGCATTCGAATCAAGAAAGCCTGAGGTTGTTGAGAAAACGGTTGTAAAAAAAGTTGAAGTGGATAATCCAGAACATTTAGCGCTTATAAGTAAACTTAAAAATGAAAATAGTGAATTGGCAGGTTTAAGATCCAAAATAACAACATTTGAAACACAAGGAGTAAGACTCAAAAAGCTAGAAGAAGAAAATGCACAAATTGTAGGTTTACAAAGCAAGTTAAAGAGCTTTGAAACAGCACGCTCTAAAACAATAGATAATCCTCAACACCTTGCTTTAATTGATAAGCTTGAAAAAGAAAATAAAGAGATCGTAGTTTTAAGAACAAGGTTATCTACCTTCGAAACACAAGAATCAAAGCTGAACAGTAAAATTAGTGACCTTGAAAATGTTGAGCCTAGAATTGTTGAAAAAGAAATTGAGAAGCTTGTTGATAATCCAGAGCATTTAAAAACAATTAGTTCTCTTGAAGATGAAGTTGCTATTTGGAAGCGTGGGCCACAACTAGACTTGCCCGCTGCAAAATCTGCAGGTATTAACATCAAAGATGAAAGTGACTTAACTGCTGTCGAAGGCATAGGTCCTAAAATAAGTGAACTACTTCATGCTAATGGTATTAAGAGTCTAAAAGATCTCGCTGACGCTGATACATCAGATATTCAGCAAGCGCTAAATACAGGTGGTTCACAATATCAAATGGCAAATCCTGGTACTTGGTCGGACCAAGCCAACTTGGCTTGTAATAACCGTTGGCCAGCATTAAAGGCACTGCAAGATGTTTTAGATGGTGGTGTTTATCCCGATGCGTCAGTCAGTGCCAGTAACGTGGCGAAAATTAAGCAGTTAGAAGGTAAAGTTGCTGCTTGGGAGCATGGACCTAAAGTAGATATAGTAGCGGCAAAGGCTGCAGGAATTTCTATTGCTAAGGAAAATGACTTCACTGCAATTGAAGGTATAGGTCCGCAAATTAATGTATTGATTCATGCTGGAGGCATTCATTCCTTTAAAGAACTTTCTGAAGCTGACCCTTCGAGAATACAAAAAATTCTAGATGATGCTGGATCTAACTTTAAAATGGCAAACCCAGGTACATGGCCAGACCAAGCTAATTTAGCGTGTAATAATCGTTGGTCTGCCCTCAAAGCACTGCAAGATGTTTTAGATGGCGGTGTATACCCTGATGGATCTAAAGCTTCAGTTAGTGGAAGTGCAGGTGATGCAACGAAGGTGAAACAGTTAGAAGCTGAATTGGCATCTTTTCGTAAAAAAGAAGAGGAGTCTTCAAAGACGACTTCAGTAGCTGATGCCGATAAAGCAAAAGCGGCAGGTTTTACCATGAGACAAAATGGCAGCCAAGATGACTTCACTGTGATTGAGGGAATTGGTCCGAAAATAAATGACTTAATTCATGCTGATGGCATTCATACCTTTAACGCATTGGCTGATATAGATATAAGCATCATTCAGAAGATACTTGATAAAGCAGGATCGAGTTTTAAGCTTGCTGATCCTGAAACATGGTCGGCTCAATCTGATCTTGCTGCAAAGAATGAGTGGGAGAAATTAATGAAGTGGCAAGATGAACTGGATGGAGGTAAGTCATAATGAGCACCCATAACAAAGAAAACATATCACGTCACTGGTCTGGCTTTAGAACGATTTGGTGGATTGTTGCCATACTTTTAGCTCTTTTATTGCTTCTTATGTGGTTACTCGGTCACGGGCCCGGTGGTAAGTCTTGCCAAGTTCCTGAAAAAGTAAGAACGGTAGAAAAGCTTATCACGGCTCCCGTAGCCGTTGATACGACTGCCCCGATGATTGCATTAAATGATAATGCTGTCGTGCGTTTAATAGCAGGAGAAACGTACAATGATGCCGGTGCAAAAGCGGTCGATGGCATGGATGGTATTCTTACTGTCACCAGTACGGGTACTGTTGATACAAAGATCCCAGGTGAATATGAAATTGCTTATACAGTTACAGATGCGGCAGGTAACACTGCCACAGAAACGCGTAAAGTAATTGTGAGTGCTCCTGATGATAAAGAAATACCTGAGATCACTATGTCAGGCGCAGATATTGTCTATGTGAAAACGGGTGACCTATACGTGGATGATGGCGCGGTAGCCTCCGATATTCCTGATGGTGAAATACTGGTTATTACCGAAGGTATGGTTGATACAGGAAAAGCAGGTGAGTATGAAGTTACCTATACTGCGACAGATAAAGCAGGAAATTCTGCAACTAAATCGCGTAGAATCATTGTGACCGATCCTGATAAAACTGCGCCTATTATTAGTCTTAATGATGCATCAACCCTTACGTTAAAAGTAGGTGAACCATATACTGATGCGGGCGCAAAAGCCCTAGATAACAACGATGGTGATATGAAAGTAACCGTAACAGGTGAAGTTGATACCAATAAAATTGGTGAATATCTGTTGACGTATAGTGTCACTGATAGCGCAGGTAATACTGCTGAAAAAGTTCGTAAAGTCATTGTTGTAGCACTTGATAAAGCAGCCCCTGTGATTAAGCTTGAAGGTGAGAATATCATTAACTTAAAAGCAGGCGAAAGCTATACCGAGGCAGGTGCAAAGGCGGATGATGTAGAAGATGGCACAGTTGAAGTAACCACCACAGGTAAGGTAGATACCGCTAATGCGGGTGAATATATTATTACCTATAGCGCTACTGATTCTGTAGGCAATACGGCTACAGAAACACGCAAAGTTATCGTTGCAGCCCTTGATAAAACTGCCCCTGCTATAACGCTTGAAGGTGAGAGTGTCGTTAACTTAAAAACAGGCGAAAGTTATACCGAGGCAGGTGCTAAGGCGGATGATGCAGAAAATGGAACAGTGGAAGTAACCACCATAGGTAAGGTTGATACGGCTAATGTTGGTGAATACATTGTTACTTATACTGCGACAGACTCTGCAGGGAATACGGCAACAGAAACGCGCAAGGTTATTGTTTCTGCATCTGATAGTGCTGCTCCTGATATCACCTTAAAAGGCGTATCTACGATTCGCCTGCAAACAGGTGGGGTTTATAATGAAGCAGGTGC
>JAZGFW010000215.1:0-3298 GCA_036479895.1 Cocleimonas sp.
TGTTCTGGTAATTGTCCTAAAGTTTTGACTGGACAGCAGAAAAGCGGGAGAAATGCCGCCAAATTTGAATTACATCGAAAAATGCCTACACCGTATCGCACCGAAGTTGTGGTCAGCAACCAAAATATAAAGAGATTACATTTTGGAAAAGAATATTGGATGAGTTTAGATTACCGATATGAAGATTGGAAAAAAGACAAAAGTAAAGAAATGGCTCCTTTTCAAATACATACAACCCCAAGTTCATGGGAAGGAAATTGCCAAATAAAAAATTCGGCCATTAAATTCCCGTTTTGGATGATGTCAGGGGACGATAAAGTAGTGTTTAATACGTATAATGGAAAGCGTTTATGGACAGGGTCGGTGGAAAAGAATAAATGGCTAAATATTGTTGTTCATTTCAAGATATCTACAGGTAATGATGGGTTTATAGAAGCATGGAAAGATGGTATTAAAATTGGCAGAATTGATGGTGCTAATTCATATAAAAATGATAATTGTGGTCCTTTGAAGCCCCCTTACTTAAAAATGGGGGTTTATAAAGGGGACTGGAGACCAAAAAATCAGGGAATAAGACCAAGTACTTCAAGTCGTCGTGAACTTTGGATAGATAATTTTAAGTTTGCGGAAGGATCAAACGGTTATTCGCTTGTTAGTTCAGGCTCAGCGCCGGCTCCCAAACCTGTTGCAGTGAAAGCGCCGGCTCCCAAACCTGTTGCAGTGAAAGCACCGGCTCCCAAACCTGTTGCAGTGAAAGCACCGGCTCCCAAACCTGTTAACACAGCACTGAAATTAAAACAAGATATCACTCCGCCAGTAATTAGTAATCTACAAGCGATAGTGACCGATACTAGTGCAACAATTACCTGGAATACGAACGAAGCTTCTAGAAGTTTAATTAAATATGGTCTAAGTAGTGCTTATAATTTGAGTACTAATAACACCTTATTAATTACCAGCCATAAGACAACTTTAAAAAATCTAGTAGCTGGTAAAATGTACCATTATCAAGTAAACGTAGAAGACAGCAGTGGTAATAGGAAAACTAATTCGAATTTGACGTTTACAATTGATTCAAGCAGTAATATTACGAAAGAAGGTTTAGTCGCTCATTGGCCTATGGATAGAGTATCAGGTACGAACATAGCCGATAGATCAGGTAATAGATATACGGGTAAACTGATAAATGGAGCACATTTAATTGTTGGTGAAGGTGTCAAGTTTGATGGTGTTAACGACTATTTTGATGCTGGAAAAATAAATATTGGTGGTAATGCAATAACTTTGTCAGCATGGATTTGGTCAAATGACCTATCTAATTGTAGATCTCGAGATTGCAGGATAATTTCTAAGGCTACAGGTAGTGCAGAACAGGCTCATTATTTTATGGTGAGTACCATTAAAATAGGATCAAAAACTCGGTTACGTTTTCGCCTCAAAACTAACGGGAGAACATCTACTTTGGTTGCCAATTCTGGAAATATAGTTAAGAATGAATGGATTCATGTAACTGCATCATATGACGGCAAGACTATGCGGTTATATAAAGATGGTGTTGAAGTGGGTAGTAAGGCTAAACAAGGACGTATTACAACGAATAGTAAAAGTACAGTCTGGATTGGTGGAAACCCACCAAGTGCAACATCACGTCCCTGGAAAGGGCATATAGGTGATGTTCGTATATACAGCTATGCAATGACAGGTACGGAAATTTCAGAGCTAGCTAACTCTGAAAATACATTAGAAATGGATAAGACTGCACCAAAAATTAGTAACATACAAGTTGCAGTAACTGATAAGACTGCAGCGATTAGCTGGAATACTAATGAATCTTCTGACAGTGCAACTAAGTATGGATTGACCAATCGTTACGGGTCGAATATCGACAACGGCTTATTAGTCACAAATCATAAAGTGACTTTAAAAAATCTAGAGGCTGGTAAACAGTACCACTACCAAATAAGATCTAAAGATAGTAATAAAAATATAGGAAGTACTAAAGATTTGGTTTTTACTACTGAATCAGCTACTGATGAAGGTCTTGTTGCCCATTGGTTAATGGAGAAAAAAACAGGTTCAACCATAGCGGATATATCAGGTAATGGATATGCAGGTAAGCTGATGAATGGGCCTCGCTTGATTACTGGCGAAGGCATCAAGTTTGATGGAGTTAACGACTATTTAAACGTTGGAAATTTAAATGTTGCTGGTAAAGCAATATCCCTATCAGCATGGTTTTGGGCAGATGATCTGTCTAATTGTAGGGCACGAGATTGTAGAATCATTTCTAAAGCTACAGGTGCTGCAGAACAAGCTCACTATTTCATGGTAAGTACCATTAAGGTTGGATCAAAAACTAGATTACGTTTTCGTCTTAAAACTAATGGTAGAACATCTACTTTAATAGCCGCTTCTGGAGATATATCTAACAATAAATGGTTTCATGTAGCAGCAATATACGATGGGCAAACTATGCGGTTATATAAAGATGGCATCGAAGTGGGCAGTAGAGCCAAGAAAGGAAGCATTACAACAAATAGTAAAGGTCCTGTTTGGATTGGTGGAAATCCATCGGGTGCAACATCGCGTCCTTGGAAAGGACATATAGGTGATGTTCGTATTTATAGCTATCCATTGGAAAATGTAGAAATTTTAAAATTAGCTGGAGAATAATCCATAATCATAGGTATTAATCAATTTGGCTGAGACGAGTTAAAAAAAGAGAAAGAGGAGATTAGAAATACGGAATACATAGAGAGGGTGCTGATTTTTTATAATGTGAAACTTAAAGTAAACTTTGTGGTCTACCCCTTATCTCTATGATTACTAATGATAAGATAATGGCTAAAATTGTATCGCATGAAGGAAATGAATTAACCCTCCAAATGACTGTAAAACTGAGAGGTAGTTTAATGAACATGGAGAAAACCATTTTGGATGGATGCAATGAAATGGGAGGCTTGGCGACCGCAGAAGCCTTGCAAAAGTTTGATACTGACGGAAGTCCGATAAAATTGGGCGAAGTCAAAATGACTGTACGAGATAAGACCAATAAAACTTATCAAACACCCTACGGCGGTGTTCTTATTCAACGCAATGTTTATCAATCTTCAAAGGGTGGAAAAATCTATTGTCCGCTGGAAAATAATGCGCAAATCATAAGAGGGGCTACACCAAAATTTGCGCAACAAATCTCGCATAAATATGCCAACATGAATGCGCCAGCAGTCTGCCAGGATTTAAAAGAAAACCATCACCGAAAAATAGCCCATTCCTATTTACAAGACGTGAGTGATTG
>JAZGFW010000216.1:0-2757 GCA_036479895.1 Cocleimonas sp.
TTAATAAAACAAATAAAAGATGACAATATCCATAATCAATTTACCAACTCAAAACAAAAAATTGATAAAAAACGTGCCGAAGGTGGTTTTGAATATGCTAAAAAAGGCGGTAGTTTTAATCCAGAAAGAATCACCCGTAGTGTGATTGTTCATAGCATGTTAAATCAGACGGATTTAGAGCAAGACACGGCTACTCAATATTTAGATAAAAAAACAATAAAGAAAAACTTATTTTTCCTCGCGCGCCATAGTCTTTGGAAGCCCTGATCAGTAACTATGGGTCAAACAACGTTAAATCAATCAAATTTAAATCACGCTCAACTAGCAACGGAGCGAGCCTTTGAATGGCGGATTATTGATATTGTTAATTTAGTCATTTACCTAAGTTGCCTAGCTTTGTTAATCACTTTTATGTCTTCAAAATCACTCGATTTATTTGAGCATAGAATGATCGTCTTATTCGCAACGATCGGTATCTGGCGCTACAGTTGGTGGTTTATAAACTTCATACGCGCACTTATCTATGAGTTTATCGTATTTCCTCGCTTACGAAAAAAAGCCAATGTATTACAGCAAACAGGCTGGAAACCACCTCATATTTATTTTGTAATTGCCTGTTACAAAGAGAAAAAAGACACGCTTGAAGCGTTACTTTCAGCGATGATACGTGAGTGCGATAATATTAGCGTACCTGCCACCTTATTTTTAAGTGGTGACTATGACAGTGAAATTATTGTACGTGATTTTGTAAGAAAACATATTCAACCAGGTTTACAAAATCAGACACCAAAATTTCAAGTAGTGGCAATTCGCCAAACACTCCCTGATAAACGTATCGCTCTCGGTCAATGTTTACGTTCTTTATCACGTCATGGCGTGATTGCTGACTCCCCTGTGATACTAATGGATAGTGATGCCATCATGAGCAACGGGGTATTAAAAAAGTGTGTTCCGTTTTTTAAGCTTAACCCTAAGCTTCATGCGCTAACGACCGATGAGCAAGCCATTTTTAATGGTCCAAAATGGATGTCAGAAATGACCGAGCTTCGTTTTGCTCAGCGCCATTTAATGATGCAGTCACATTCTTTATCAAAGCGGGTTTTAACACTCACGGGTCGATTATCCATGTTTCGCTCTCAAGTAATAACTGCACCTGATTTTATTGAGCGTTTAGAAAATGACTATATTGATCATTGGCTGTGGGGACGGTTTCGTTTTTTATCAGGAGATGACAAAAGTACCTGGTTTTTACTCCTAAAAAGCCAAGCAGAAATGCTCTATGTGCGCGATGTCATGGTCTATACCGTCGAACACATTGAAGGTAATGGCTTTTCTCGAACCCTACAAAACCTCTTGCGCTGGAGCGGAAATATGCTACGCAATAACGGACGAGCCATAGACTTAGGCCCTGGAACCGTACCGCCTTTTATTTGGTGGTGTTTGTTTGACCAACGCTTGGTGATCTGGACATCATTAGTAAGTCCGATCGCTGCAATCCTAATGACCATTCATACCGGGCTTGCGTTTATCCCTGTTTATTTGGCTTGGCTTGGCATATCAAGACTCGCGTTATCATTAATTATTTACCGTTACGCAGGTCGCATACATCTCTCATTTCCTTTTTTAATCTATATTCTACAAATCCTCAATGCGCTAATTAAAGTCTATATATTATTTCGCTTACCGAGACAAAAATGGGCGAATAGAACCGGTTCAAAAACCAGCCTAACCTCTGAGAAAAGCCTTTGGTTTGAACATGCCATGGCAAACTACCTGACACTACTTTCGTTGTCTTCATTGGTTTTAATGCTCGCTTTATATACGGGCGTAATGAAACTTCCTTTTTAAAGAGACCTTATTCGAAACTATGAGAGCAAAATTTTATGGAATCAGATCTCATTAACGTTTAAATTAGATTAAAATAGCATCAATCCATTTATAACCGTTTATAAAAAAATCAGGCAACGTGCAAACACTTAATCCCTACACAATTCCCTTAGAATCCATAAACCTGATCGAAGCCAGCGCAGGTACGGGTAAATCTTGGACGGTCTCTTTACTGGTATTGCGTTTTATTTTAGAGAAAGAATTAACCCTAGATCAAATCTTGGTGGTTACCTTTACCGAAGCGGCTACCAAAGAGTTACGTGATGCAGTAAGAAAACGACTTATTGAAGCTTTAAGTTTTTTTACAGATCCAAGCCAAATACTTGACCAAAAAGAATATGAAACGCTTTATAGCAAACAAGAACATGGTACAGATGAGCTTGCTATTCAGCGTTTAAAGCGCGCCAAACTAAGTATCGATGAATCAGCTATTTTTACGATTCATAGTTTTTGCCAGCGAGCATTAACTGAATATGCCTTTGAAGCAGGCTTACCTTTTGAAAGTGAGTTAATGGATAGTGATGCTGAGCTTATGCAGCAGCTTACGGATGACTTTTGGCGACGAAATTTTAAAACCGCACCGCAAGCGCTATTGTTTAAACTGCAATATGAAAAAATCACGCCAGACAGTTTATTGCAAGATATTCGTCATGCTGTTGGCAAACCTTACCTGAAACTTTGTGGCCCTTCTTTACAAACACCTTCATCCGTCAAAAGTTGGCAAGACTTAGACGTACTTTTTAAGCATGCTATGAAAATTTGGTCAGATGATGGCTGTGATATTGCGGAGCTTGTTTTTAGTAAAGATTTAAATGGACGGTCATACGGCAAAGCTACTGTTGAAAAAAACTGTCAGCAAATGCGGGGGAT
>JAZGFW010000217.1:0-3845 GCA_036479895.1 Cocleimonas sp.
TTACTTTTGCCAACGTAATTCTCACCAATTGGATTAAAAAATAAGAATAACACGTCCAAACAGACTAATGGATAGGATAAATCACTTCTAGCCCTTATCTTTTGTTCCTTTGACGTTTATAATCGGAGGAATATCACCCAAACTATTACCCAATTTACAGGTTACACATTATGGCACGAGTTACAGTAGAAGATTGTCTCAAACACGTAGACACAAACTATGATTTAGTTTTACAAGCAGCAAAGCGCGCACGTGAGATTGCAGAAGGTGCACCCGCATTAATTGAAGAAGAAGGCGACAAGCCGGTTGTTATTGCATTGCGTGAAATTGCAGAAAACGTTAAGCCAGAAGACGTGTTTGAAGTTGACGCACCTGACGAAATGACATTTGACCAAGACCAGAGTCAAGAGCCACTCGAAATCGCTGTTGGTTAAGATTATTAACTTCTATTAAAAGAGACCTTGCACGAATCAGGTGACGAGTAAAAATGACTAATACTTCACTGCTTTTCGTTGAAAAACTTGCTAATAACCCGTTATTAGCTTCATTTTTCGCCTCAACCAGAAAAATATTAGCCTATTTTTCTTTCTCTACTGACTCGCGCAAAGGTCTCAAAGAAGGAAGTTAATAAAAATAAAAATGTCCGAAGACCTCTCACCCCTTATTAGTGCGACTGACTTAAGTGACGTGGTCAGTCGTTATATGGAGAGTTCGGATACTCAACGAGTTTATGATGCCTTTCTTTTAGCCGCTGAAGCACACGATGGCGTGGAGCGAAAGTCTGGCGAGTTCTATATCTTCCACCCTCTGGAAGTTGCACACACATTAGCTGAATTACATATGGATGCCGACACAATCTGTGCAGCATTGCTCCATGATGTCATTGAAGATACCCATTATACAAAAGCTGATCTAAGTAAAAAGTTCGGTAGTGTCGTTGCCGATTTGGTAGATGGTGTGACCAAGTTAGCAGGTGGTGAGTTCACGTCTCGCCAAGAGGCCGCTGCCGCTAGTTTTCACAAAATGATGTTAGCCATGACGCAGGACTTCCGCGTCGTTTTGATTAAGCTAGCAGATCGCCTACATAATGTTAAAACGTTAGGCGTACGCAGCCCCGAAGCGAAAAGACGTATCGCCCAAGAAACGCTTGATATTCATGTACCCCTAGCGAGGCGCATGGGGATGAACGCCCTGCGTAAAGAGCTTCAAGTAAACGCTTTCAAACATCTCAACCCTTGGCGCGCTCAGTTATTAATGAAAGCTCTTGATAGCTTTTTACATAAAAACGCTAAGATTCATAATGATATAATTGATAAAATGACCGAGGCTTTGAATACTAAAGAAATTGAAGCACAGGTTTTTTCTTGGGAAAAAAATATCTATCGCCTTTACCAGCGCATTAAAAATAACAAAGGCGGAAGAAAGCATATTGATAGACATACCGAAGCACTAGAGCTACGTGTGTTAGTGGGTTCTACCGCTGAATGTTATTTAGCCTTAGGTGTAATTCATCAACTTTATCAACCAAAGGTTGAATCGTTTAAAGACTTTATCGCAACACCCAAAGGCTACGGTTTTCAAGGGTTACAGACGGCTTTACTCACACCACAAAAACAATTAATTTTGATCCAAATTCAAAGTTATGAAATGTACAAAATCGCACAATATGGCATAACAGCGCATTGGCGTTACCCTGAATTATTAAGCTCATCCCAAAAGTCACAAGATTATCTAGGGCGTTGGTTACAACAGGTAAAAGAAATCCAAAGTGCCACAGGCAACGCTGCAGAATTTTTAGAAGACATGAAAGCAGATCTTTTCTTGAATGAGATTTACGTCACAACCCCTGCGGGTGAAACTAAAGTACTACCCAAGGGTGCAACACCGGTAGATTTTGCTTATGCCATTCACACCGAAGTAGGTAATAAGTGTGTAAGCGCGCGTATCGATGGTGATCCTTGCTCACTTAATACACTGATTCCCAATGGTGCAACTGTTGAAATTTTAACCGATGAAGATGCCGTACCCCACTCACTGTGGTTAAACTTTGCAATTACAGCAAAGGCAAGGTCATCCATAAGAAGCTCCATCAAAAAACGGAAATCACATGAGTTTATTGCACTGGGTAAACAGATTTTAGATAAAGCACTAGGTCGATTTGAGTCAGACTATGCTTCACTTAAAGATGAAAATATCCAACAAACATTACAAACACTGGGTTTAAATGATGAAAATTCCATCTTTAAGAGTATTGCAAAAGGAAGTCAATCGGCAAAATTAGTCGCACGACGTTTGCTCAATGACGACTCATTGAAACCCATCAGCAAAGATAAAGAAGATGATGTTCTTTTTATAAAAGGCACAGAAGGGCTAGCGGTACATTTGCAAGAATGTTGTCACCCCATCCCCAATGATATTATTGTGGCGCAATTGGATGAAGTAAAAGGGCTAGAGGTTCACCGTAACAACTGCCCTGCTTTATTGCGCAGCACGAAAGAAACATTAAGCGTAGCATGGGTTGAAGATAGCAATAACAATGATAATGCGCACTTTTTAGTCCCCATTACTGTACAGCTAAGAAACCGTGTCGGTGCGCTTTCACACATCACTAGCTTGCTTGAAAACATGCGGGTAAATATTGAAGATATTAATATTTCAGGTGACACAGACATTAAAGACATGTACTTTTTATTGCAGGTCGCCGATGAGAAACATTTACTTCGTATTATGGAAGCACTTAATAATCAATCACAGGTTATTGATGTAACCCGAACATTTGAGAAATAGTAAAAGGATAAAAGAATGAGCAGAGAAGTTATCTCCACAGAAAAAGCACCACAAGCCATTGGTACATATTCACAAGCCGTAAAGGTGGGTGACACTGTTTATATCTCAGGGCAGATTCCTTTAGTACCTGAAACTATGGAAGTCCTTGAAGGTGAGTTTGTTGAGCACGTACGTTTGGTGTTCAAAAACCTTTCTGCGATTGCAGAAGCTGCGGGTGGCTCACTGAATGATTTTGTTAAGGTTAATGTGTTTTTAACCGATTTAAACAACTTTGTTACCGTAAACGAAGTAATGGAAGAATTTTTCACCAAGCCTTACCCTGCTCGTGCAGCGGTTGAAATATCAGCACTTCCAAAAGGTGTTACCGTAGAAGCTGATGCAGTAATGGTTTTATAATCGGAATAACATAAAAATGAAAAAAAAAATCGCTATTTATCCCGGTACATTTGACCCTATTACCAATGGCCATATCGACTTAATTCAACGAGCCTCAAACTTATTTGATGAAGTGATCGTTGCGATTGCTGCTAATAGCAAAAAAAATCCCTACTTTACCTTAGAAGAGCGTATTGCCTTGTGTGAAAAAGTTTTAGAATGCTCAAATGTAACGGTTAAAGGGTTTTCCTGTCTATTGATAGATTTTGCAAAAGAGCAAAATGCGAGCATTTTGATTCGTGGCTTACGTGCCATATCTGATTTTGAATATGAATTTCAACTTGCCAGTATGAACCGGAATCTTGCTCCAGATATTGAATCGGTCTTTTTGATGCCAGCCGATGAGTATTCATTCATATCATCATCTTTGGTCAAAGAAGTTTCATCGCTAGGGGGGAATATTTCAAAATTTGTACACCCTTTAGTAAACGATGCCTTAATAAGCAAGAAATAAGTAACTTGAGACCTTTGCACGCGTCAGTGGCGAAAGAAACGGCTGAAGCTCTAATAATCAAGTTATCCGTTTTTAAACAACAAAACGGTAAGCTTGCTAAAATAGGCTAATATTTTACTGATTGAGACGGAAAATGAAGCTAATAACGGGTTATTAGCAAGTTTTTCAA
>JAZGFW010000218.1:0-4861 GCA_036479895.1 Cocleimonas sp.
AAGAAGTACAAACCAGCTGAGTTTGCATCAAAAGATTGATTGGTTTTGCTTACATCATACTTTATAGCTGTTGCTCTTAAACCTAGAGAAGAGTGTTGGTTAAAGTTATAAGTTGCTTGCGCGATTCCACCAACTGCGCTATCAAAATCAGCGTTACCTGCGTTGCTTCCTGCTCCACTTGATGAAAATTTAGGGGTGATATGATAGGTAATGCCTGCTCCGACACTGACATTCCCAAAGTTATATGATTCTATCGCATTGATATAGACACGAGACATTTCTAGGTCACCGTTACTTGCATCAATCGAATCAGTTTTATAACCTACTAATAATTGTGTTACAAGCTTATTGCCTATGCTCGGAGTTTTTATTGCAACACCACCTTCAAATGACAAGCCAGCTCCTGCTTTAATCTCTTGGTCATCTCCAGAAACTGTTGCTCTGGCAATATTATCGCCACCGCCATCAATACCTACGCCAATCATTGGTTTGATATCAGCAGAAAGGCTGGAAGCAAGCGTGAGTGTTGTTAAACCTAGTAGTACTTTTTTAATCATTATTAATCCTAGTCATAAAAATAACCTATTATAACCAGAAGTTTAACCTTTTGCTTAGCGCGATGAATTATGATCGATTTTTAATCATGGCTATTAACCATAGCTAATCTCTTGCAACTTAGGAATATCACACTGATATTCACTGGGTGTGATCTTAACAATAAGATTCTTTCGTTTAAAATCAGCAATCATACGGCTGGCGGTTTCTGTTGTGATACCTAGCATTGCACCCATATCTTCACGGCTAAATAATGCACAAGTGTTAGCAGTCGTGCCTTTTGCTAGCATAATTAATAAGCGCGCTATACGTTGTTTGGATGATCCGGTAGAGAATTCTGTCACCCATGAGTCGGCTTCATCTAAGGCATTTTTCCAGCGTTTCATTAATTCACGATGTAACTCAGGATTACTTTTACTTAACTCGTTTGCAGCACTAGCAGGATAACGACAGACCTCAGCGGTGCGTAGAACAATAGCGTCATGTTTATAGGTAGGGTCTAAGGTGGCTTCTAAACCTACCACATCAGCCGTATGTAATAATCTTACGATACGTTGTGCGCCATCAGGTAAATAATGCACTAACTTTACTAAGCCGCTACGGATGGTATACATAAACTCAGCTGACTCGCCTGTACTATAAATTTTGCTACCCGCTTTTAACTCAAACTGATCAATAGGCTTGTGTAAGGTTTCAAAATCACGTTCTGTCAATCCTGCAAAGAGTACAGAGTTGCGAATAGCACACAAACTACAATTTGCTTGACCTTGCCATGCTTCTCTTTGCGTTGTGTGATTCATTTATTTGCCTTCTAAGGAAAATTCTATGGATAGATTACAGTAACTAGAAAAAACATGCTATTTAACGACCTTTTTATACATATTGAGATCTTTGCACGAATCAGATGACGAGCAAAAATGACTGAAATTCCACTGCTTTTTGTTGGAAAGCTTGCTAAAAATCTGATATTGACTTCATTTTCCGCCTAATCCAGTGAAATATCAGCCGATTTTTCTTTCGCCGCCGACTCGTGCAATGCTCTCATATTATCTTATGGACTTGTTAAGGTATCCCTTAATGGTACTGTATAAATCAGTAGATAAGATATATATTCACGCCACTTTAAAAATACAAAAGAAACTCTATGCCTGATTTTAGTTTATTACGTTGGTCTGCCCTTTTCGAAGGTTCTTCTTTACTCCTTTTATTGGGTGTAGCTATGCCATTAAAATATTTTGCAGACGTGCCCGAAGCTGTTAAGATCATTGGGCCTATTCATGGGGTACTGTTTCTTACGTTTATCGTGTTACTGTTATCTCATGCGGCGAAGGGCGAGCTAAGTTTTACAAAAACACTAACGGGCTTTTTTGCATCTTTCATACCATTTGGCACATTTATCTATAAAGCTAAAGTTTTAAGAGCAGAATAAATATAATACTGGGGAAATCATGCGACTAATTACATTAGTGCTTATTACATCGCTCATGACGGGCTGTAGCTTAATCAAGGAGACTCGTCAGAATGAACCTGATGCGCTTCTTAAAAGTGACCATCCTCTTAAGACTCGACAAGATATTCGAACAGAAAAATTATTAAAAGGTGGCATTTGGAAGTATCAGCGCCAAGCCGATGATTGTAAGGATACTGAGTGGTCACAGAAGTTTTATAAAAACCGTTATTACCGCTCTGGCGGTGCCGCTTGTTTGCTGAAAGATGCATTTTCAGTCGATGCCGAAAATTGGCATGTTAAAAAGACCATGTTATTTATTACGAACCTAGCCCCCGACGCGGGTGATGATATTATCTTGCGCTATACCATCAAACATTTAAGCAAAGGTAAGATGATTTTACAGAGCAATGGTTTTGATTATACTTTTTTAAAGTAGTTTGACTTCGATCAATACAAGTATTCAAACTCAAAATACAGATTCGAATTATTCCTAAGAAGTTCAACTCATACTAAGACAATAACTCAATAGCTGGTTTGTAGTCATAGCCTAATTCATCGGCTATTTCTTTATAAGTAACATGTCCATGCATTACATTTAAGCCGTTCCGCAAATGCTCATCATCTAACAAAGCTTGCTTATAGCCTTTGTTAGCCAAGGCAAGCGCATACGGCAAGGTGACATTATTTAAAGCGTAGGTTGATGTACGCGGTACGGCTCCTGGCATATTTGCCACGCAGTAATGCACTACATCGTCAACAATAAAAGTAGGTTCAGAATGAGTCGTTGCATGTGATGTAGCAAAACAACCCCCTTGATCAATAGCTACATCAACCAAAACAGACCCTGCTTGCATCTGCTTAACCATTTCGGCTGTCACTAGTTTGGGTGCTTCTGCCCCCGGAATAAGTACACCACCAATGACTAAGTCTGCTGAAATTACATGTTCATCCAGTGTGTCTTTGGTGGAATATACAGTGTTTGTCGCATCTCCAAACTGTTGCCAGTGATGCTCTAAGGTATCAGGATTACGGTCAAGTACCCAAACATCTGCACCCATACCCACGGCAATATGCGCCGCATGTGTTCCTACAACTCCAGCGCCAATAATGACAACTTTGGCTGGTTCTACACCGGGTACTCCTCCTAATAATTTGCCTAACCCGCCATTAGGTTGTTCCAAACAATGCGCGCCTGCCTGTACTGCCAAGCGCCCTGCAACTTTAGACATTGGTGCAAGTAGGGGTAAGCCACCTGTGGATGACGTAACCGTCTCATAAGCAATACAAACTGCACCACTATTGACGAGATCCTTTGTTTGTTCTGAGTCAGGGGCAAGGTGCAAGTAAGTATATAAAATCTGATCTTCACGAAGCATTGCGCGTTCAATAGCTTGAGGCTCTTTTACCTTGATGATCATTTCAGCCTTTGCAAATATTTCTTCTGCGCTATCTAGAATGGTTGCACCAGCGTTTTTGTAATCTTCGTCAGGTGCGCCAATTCCAATACCTGCACTTTTTTGCACCATTACCCTGTGCCCATGTTCACACATTTCTCGAACACTACCGGGCGTTAAACCGACACGGTACTCATGATTTTTAATTTCTTTAGGCACACCAATTTTCATTATTTATTCCTTATTTACATTTCCTTGTGTAAATTATTTTCTTCTTATTTCACATAATTTATTTTTGGATTATGATAAAAATCACCGTTAAAAATAGTACCAGCAACTAGCTTTATTTCATGCCAGATTTTTTGTTAAGTTCTGTACTAATCAAGTTTGCCAATATCGGCATTGCTTCTCTTATCTGGTTAGATGAGATTGAAGAAAAACCTAAGCGAAAATAGTTTTTAACAGTGCTTTCCTTATGGCCTTTATGTGCAAAAAAAGTATTTCCTGATTCAATAAGAATTCCCAATTCTTTAGCTTTAATAACCAATGCTTCAGAGTCCAAGTCCTTAGGGCCTTTAATCCAATATGCTGAGCCACCAAAAGCTAATTTAGGTGATGAATCTGGAAAGTATTGATCCAATAATTTTTGCATTATCTGAGATCGTCTATGCAGCGTTTTACTCATTTTTCTTATTAAGGCATCGTGGTAACCGCGTTTTATAAACAAACCAATAATGTATTGATTATTAGAAGGTGGGTGGCGCAACATTAATCGTCGTAGCGCACGAGCTTGAGTGATAAAAGCCTTTGGAGCGACGATATAACCCAAGCGAATTCCGGGCGCTAATGTTTTTGATAAACTTCCAAGATGAATCACCCGCCCATCTTTATCCAGACTTTTTAAGGCGGGTATAGGTGTGCCAGCATAATTGAGTTCGGATTCATAATCATCTTCAATAATTATGAAATCATTTTCGTGAGCCATTTGTAGAAGTTGTATGCGTCGTGATTTTGGCATGGTCACAGTTGTTGGATATTGATGGCTGGGAGTTACATAAACACTATCGCAAGTGTTGAGGCGCTCATCAATCACTAAGCCATTTTCATCGACATCAATATATTGTAATTTTTTTGTTTTAGTTAGGAATGTATTTCTTGCATCCGCGTAAGTGGGGTTTTCAATTCCAATGGTTTTATCCTTATCTAGCAATAAATTGGCAACAAGATAGATAGCATGCTGAGCACCTACTGTGACCATAATTTCATCAGGTTCTACAAAAATTCCTCTGCGAGGTAAAAGCTTTTCATGAATCTGCTTGATCAATTCAGGACTATCGCGATCAATGTGATCAGATGCCCAATCATAAATAGCCGTTAGGCTAGATGCTTCTCGACAACACTCACGCCAATCCGCTACAGGGAAAAGTTTCTTATCGTATTGCCCATAAAGAAAGGGGTAGGG
>JAZGFW010000219.1:0-3455 GCA_036479895.1 Cocleimonas sp.
AGGCCTAGTAACACTTGAACGAAAGTTGACTTGCCACCGCCGCTTGCACCAACCAACGCTATTTTTTGTCCGGCAGGAATCGTTAGGCTGATATCTTTTAGAACAGGGCGCTTCTCGCCATAAGCAAAGGTAATATTTTCTGCTCGTAAACTGACCGTATGCTTACCTTCGAAGGGATTAACCTCATGTGGGTAAATTGGCTCGGTCTTTAAGCGGGCTAAATCATTAATGCGATTTAACGCCGCTTTTGCACCAAACCATGCATAGTTAATATTCAGAACATCTTGGACAGGGTTCATTAAAAACCACAGATAACCAAAAACAGCGAACATTTGACCAATACTCAAATCTGAAACCACAACAGTCACCATGCCGATTGCACGGAAAATATCAAAACCTGTGACAAAAACTAAAAATGATAGGCGACTCGCCGCGTCACTTTTCCAAGAGAACTGTGCGGAATGGTCCCGTACTTGCTTTGCTTGACCCGCTAAACGATTAAAAAAGAAGTGTTCACGGCTGCTAGCGCGTATCTGTTGAATGCCATCCAGCGTTTCTGTTAATGATTGTTGAAAAGTACTGAAGGCACTGTTCTCATTTTTTTTAAGTTCTTTAATGTATTTCCCCATTTTCATGGTAACCAATACCACAACGGGATTGAGAAAAATAATGACCAGTGCTAGCTTCCAGTGTAACCAAAATAATACCGCGATAATGCCCACGATAAGTAGCACAGCGACGATAAACTTGCTTACAGTTTCTGCGATAAATTTATCAATGGTTTCAACATCAACCACAAAGTGTGAGCTAATTGTGCCGCTTCCCAGCGTTTCATATTCTGACATTGAAATACTATTAACACGCGCAAGTAAATCTTTGCGGATATTGTAGGTTATATCTTTTGCTATCAACGTAAAGATACGTGTTTGAACTACAAGTAGCAGTAATCCGCTAATGCGTAAAATGAGAGTTAAGGCAGTAAAAAGCACGATATAAAAAAGGGGACTAAGCCAGTCTTTGGGGAAGATAGAATCTACCCAAGCTATTAATTCAGCGGGCTTATTGAGTAAGACCTCATCTACCAATAATGGCATTAATAAAGGAATTGGAATAATCAACAGCGTCGCAACAACGGCAATAATGTTTGCAATTATGAGCGATTTCTTATGTTTAAAGACAAAGCTTTTGAGTGATTGCCAGTTATACGTTGTTGCTGGGATTGTTGGTATCGTTGATTTCATTGTGACAATATTATGCCCGTATACGGTATCAACAAGAAATAAAAAAGGCACCCGAAGGTGCCTTTAAATGCTTTTGTTCAGTTTTTACTTGGCTTCGCTAACCATATAGTCAACAGCCGCTTTAACATCTTCGTCAGATAGACTCATCGCTCCGCCTTTAGGTGGCATTGCGCCTTTACCGTTAAGAGCAGTGCCGTATAAAGCTTCGATGCCTGTAGTAATACGAGGCGCCCATGCTGCTTTATCATCTAACTTAGGTGAGCCTGCAACGCCTGTTGCATGACATGCAAAACAGGATTTACTGTATACCGCTTTACCTTTTTCTAGATCTACCGCTGATGCGCTTGCTGCTACAACTTTTTTAGCGGGTGCCTCAATTGCTGGAGTATCTGGTTGTGCAGGAGCCGCTGGTGCTGCAGGCTCTTCTTTAGCCTTTGGCTCTTCGTTTAATGAAGGTTCTTTAACGACGAGTGCTTCTTCTTTCTTGGTTTCTTCTTGCGCATTAACCTTTACTGGCTCAGCATCAGTTGCTACGGACTTTTCTTCTGCTTTAGCGGGTGCTTCGGTAGCTACTGGATCTTCAGCCACGCCAAGATCAAACCCAGCTTCTTTTGCCATGTAGATAATCGTCGCTTTAAGCTCTGCATCAGTCACTGATGGGTTACCACCACGTGCTGGCATTGCGCCTTTGCCATTGATAGCTGTAGCCATCAGGGCATCAAAACCGGTTGCAATTCTTGGCTCCCAAGCTGCTTTATCATCAATTTTGGGGGCACCTGCTACGCCAGTCGCATGACATGTTGTACAGACGGTATCGTAAACTTCTTTGCCAGAGCGCGCGGCAACTGGGGCGGCTGGTTTAGAATCAGAGGTTGCTGATGCGCCTATTGGCTTTAAATTATCCGAGGCAGCAGCAACAAGGCTAGTGCTATCTATTTCGCCTTTAGTTGAGTTCTTGTTAATGGTATTAATTAAACTCATAACAAGTAAATAAACCGTTAATAAAATTGCTACGGCACTTGCGATAAAAACGAGCCATGAGATGGGGTCTACCTTTGGTGCATGATTCGACATGATTTATCTCCAACAGATAATTCGTAAATTTGGTGCGCGATTATATTCAATAAATCTAATATACTCCACAAATTTATTAAGGGATTTTAGAAAGTATCATCTATGTCAAATTAAGCTATGTAAGAGAGTTCCTCTTTAATTTTGTTAACCTGTTCTTTATCAGCTCAAAAAACGGCTTTTTTCTTTCTTCAGGATCAGCTTTATTGTGCGTAAAGAGCAGCTTCCAACGTTGTCGGCTTTCTGACATCCATTCTTGTTTATAGCGATCATTACCTGTTAGATAATCAATTTCTTCAACGTTATCGTTATCAATTACATATTCCATTAAGTATTTAGTAAGAATTGATCCCGGTGAATATTTTTTCCAAGTCTCGTCATAGGCGAGCCTAAAAATACTCGCTTTTTTGTGTGCGACAAACCAGAGCTGAGCAGCAACTGGCTGTTCATCGATATAAAGGACTGCAAGCCTTGTCCAAGACAATTTTGTGAAGCTCTCAGTAAATCCTTCAATAACATCCTCAAACCGCTCACTTGCTTTCCAGCTGGCATTAAAGACCGTATTGTAATCAGTCATCGCCTGTTTTACATCAGAGCCTGTGTAAAGACGAATTTCATAACCATGTTCGCGTTTAAGCTTGCGTTGTTTGCGGTCTATGGTGTTTCGAACGCGGGATGGACGAGCTTGCATATAGTCTGTAAATGTTTGCCCTTGTAATCGATGGTACCAGTTAAAAAAGCGAGCATAACGTACGCAGGATAAGCCGGAATCTGCCATAGCCACTCGCAAGTTATTGATGTTTTTATCATCATTTGCAATGGGTTCTAAAGTCAAAGAGTCGAAAGGTAGTTGACTGAGACCTTTCGCTAGACAGCTAAGTACTTCTTGTTGACTATTTTCCACCAGTAATAAGGTAAAGAGTGAAGTGTACAAATGATGGAGCGATGTCCATTCTTTGTTGTTGCTGTTCTTATTAGGTTTTATAAGGGGTAGGATTGCTAGTACATGGTCGCCTTCAACAACACAGACGAGTAAGAGGTTCTGACCATCCTTAAGAGATGTAGTTACTAAGTTTTCAAACCACTTACGTGAAAAAAACAGGCTGTCTTTTTCAGCTTGATTAAAGAGCGCATCACTATTTT
>JAZGFW010000220.1:0-3442 GCA_036479895.1 Cocleimonas sp.
TGTTGCACTTTGAGCGGGCTCTTCTGTTTTTTCAGGGCTGGCTTGAGATGATGAGCTAGCACCACTTGCGGGTACGCCAAATACTAAAGCATTGCTATCAGCGGCGGGACGTTTAGCCATCCAAACAAATGCGGCTGTAGCTATTACAGTAAAAAGTATAAGAACTATCGTTCCTGTTGAAGTTTTCATTATTATCTTCCTAGTTTAAATTTAGAGGCATCTTAACATTGATCTAAGAGATTGAAAATATGAAAATTTACGCAGAATCTAGCTTATGTTGTTCTGCTCAACGAGTAATTAGCTAGCTCAATCAAAGCCTCTTTATATTCACTGTCTTTAAGATGTTTAAGCGAGTCGATAGCAAGCTGAGTTTCTTTTTTTGCAATATTATTAGTATAACTTAGCGCATTTGTTTTTTGGATTATCAACATAACTTCATCAATAAGATCGAGTCCACCTTCTGTAATTGCTTTTTGAATAAGTGCAACATCATCAGTTTCACCCATGCCTTTACTTTTAGCTAAAGCAAAAATCAAGGGTAAGGTTGGTTTACCTTCAGCCAAATCATCGCCTACATTTTTACCCATTTCTTCACTATCGGCACTGTAATCTAAAATATCATCAATTAACTGAAAGGCTGTACCTAGATGTACGCCATACTGAGCCACCATTTTTTCTTGTTCTTCAGGTAGTTCAGCAAGTACACCACCTAGGTGACAAGCGGCTTCAAAAAGCTTTGCTGTTTTTGAATAAATAACGTCAAGATAACGTGCTTCGGTGGTTTCACTATCATTCACATTCAGTAGTTGTAAAACTTCGCCTTCTGCAATGATGTTAGTCGTACTTGCCAATATTTGCATAACACGTATTTGGTTAACATCCACCATCATCTCGAATGAGCGGGAATAGAGGAAATCACCGACCAGTACGGCTGCCTGATTGCCCCAGACATTATTGACAGTATCTTTGCCACGTCGCATATCTGACTCATCCACAACATCATCGTGTAATAATGTGGCGGTGTGGATAAATTCCACAATGGCGGCAATATCGATATGTTTATTGCCTGTGTATCCACAAGCGCGAGCCATTAATAACGCGAGCATCGGGCGCACGCGCTTACCACCGCTATTTATAATATATTGGCTGAGCTGATTAACCAACGCTACATCAGACTGAAGGCTACGTTGAATTAAATCATTAACTGCCTGCATATCGTCTTTAACGAGATTTTGTATGTTTTGATAATCCACAAATATTAATAAATAGTAATAGTGTTGCTATAATGAATACGAAGGGCGAATGCTAGGTAGATGCAAGCAAAGTGTCAAGGTTAAATAGTTGATATTTATAACTATCAAGCAGTTGTAAACCCAGAACCACATATGGAGGAAGGAAATAGAGCGCAAGTATTTGGTTTCACTGTGTATTCAAAAGCTTTAGCATCAGCCGAGGGTTAAGCGGGTATTTTTTGGATGCGCTGTGTTGAATCAAATACTTATGCATTATCCGTTTATTTATGTGCGGGTTTGAGTAAAGATAAGGTTTGACTGATTAACAAAGTCCTTGTAGAATCTCGCGGTTCAAGAAATCATATCATAACAAGATGATGTAATTAGTCATCTTGTTGCTAAGAAAGTACAAATTAAGTACAAGAAAGTACAGAGGTTATTCAAATGGCACATAAAAAAGCAGCGGGTAGTACACGAAACGGCCGTGATTCAGTATCAAAACGTTTAGGTGTTAAGCGCTTCGGTGGTCAAACAGTTCTAGCTGGCAACATTCTTGTTCGTCAACGTGGAACAAAGTTTCACCCAGGTACAAACGTAGGTTGTGGTAAAGATCACACCTTGTTTGCTAAAGAAGACGGTGTTGTGGTTTTTGAAGTTAAAGGCCCTAAGAACCGTAAATACGTTAGTATTCAAGCGGCATAAGCTTTAAAAGAAAGTTTTAAAAAAAAGCCCCGCTTGTCGGGGCTTTTTTATTGCTCTAAAAAGGTTAGAATCGACGTATGAAATTTGTAGATGAAGTAGTAATTACAGCTAAAGCGGGTGACGGTGGAAATGGCTGTGTCAGTTTTAGACGAGAAAAGTACATCGAATACGGTGGGCCCGATGGCGGCGATGGCGGTGACGGAGGCTGTGTTTTTTTACAAGCCAATAAAGGTTTAAACACTTTGGCAGATTTTCGTCATGTGCGTTTTTATGAAGCGGGTCGTGGCGCTAATGGCTTTAGCCGTAATATGACGGGCGCAAAAGGTGAAGACAAAATCATTCAAGTGCCTATTGGCACAATGATTTATGTAGAAGATACGAATGAGTTTATCGGTGATTTAACCGAAGACGAGCAAATGATAAAAGTGGTTCAAGCGGGCTTTCATGGCTTAGGTAACCTTCGCTATAAAAGTTCCGTCAACCGCGCACCTCGCCAGTCAAAAAATGGTTCAGAAGGCGAGACCCGAATGCTAAGGCTAGAAATGAAAGTCTTGGCCGATGTGGGCTTGCTCGGCTTGCCAAATGCGGGTAAATCTACGTTGATTAGTTCGGTTTCATCCGCTACCCCTAAAGTTGCTAACTATCCTTTTACCACGCTTTATCCAAACCTTGGTGTGGTAAAAGTTGATGTGTACAAAAGTTTTGTGATTGCCGACATTCCCGGGATTATTGAAGGCGCAGCAGAAGGTGCAGGATTAGGCATTCAATTTCTAAAACATCTTTCACGCACCAGTTTATTGCTTCATATGGTGGATATTTCACCTATGAATGAGGACGAAGACCCTGTTGATGCAGTACGTGTGATTGAAAAAGAGTTAGAAAAATTTGGTGAAGAGCTAGATCAACGTGAGCGTTGGTTGGTGCTTAACAAGCTGGATTTATTATTGCCCGATGAGCAAGAAGAGCGTTGTAATGACATCATTAAGCGTTTAGATTGGAAAGGTAAAGTCTTTAGAATATCTGCGGCGACTAGGCTAAACACCAAAGAGTTGACCTACGAAATTATGAAATACATGGATGAACAGGTCTACCAAGAAGAACAAGCTAAGCTGTTTGATACTGAAAAATAACTGAAGAAGATTAAACAAAGTGAGCCGAGACAAATACACAAAACAAAGCAAACGTTGGGTCATCAAAATTGGTAGTGCGCTTCTAACTAAAGACGGCAAAGGTTTAGACTATCCCGCCATAGAAGATTGGTCACGGCAAATTGCCAAGCTTCGTCAAAAAGGCATAGAAATAATTTTAGTATCATCAGGTTCCGTTGCCGAAGGCATGAGCCGCATGGGTTGGGAGTCACGCCCAAAAGAACTCGCTAAGCTACAGGCCGCCGCCGCTATTGGGCAAACAGGCTTAATCGAAGCTTATGAAACTCAGTTTAAAAAGCACGGTATTCAAGCAGCTCAAATATTATTAACACATGATGATGTGAGCAATCGTAAACGCTA
>JAZGFW010000221.1:0-4638 GCA_036479895.1 Cocleimonas sp.
AACAATCAACCCCATATTGGACAGTGGAATTTAGTACGTTTTGCAGAAACTTTATTGCCTTTGTTTATGGATAAAAAGCAGGATGCGAGCGAAAAGCAAGCGCATGAAACAGAGCTAGATGATGAGAAGCAGAAAAAAGCAGCTGTAGGTATCGCACAAGATTTGTTGAATACTTACGAAGCGCAATATCAAGCTTATTGGCTATCTGGTTTTCGCCAAAAGCTAGGGCTAGACGTACCGCAAGAGTCTGATGTTACTTTGATTGAAGATTTATTAAATTGTATGGAAAGTAATCAAGCTGATTTCACCCTAACATTTTACTACCTATCACAGCTGGGTAAACAGGCGAGCAAGGCAGACGGTGCACTGCAACAATTATTTTCAACACCCGATTCAGTCAAGATTTGGTTAAAAAAATGGCGTTCTCGTTTGGATAAAGAATTCTTAAATGACACAGAGCGACAAAAATTAATGAAAGCCGTAAACCCCGTTTATATCCCGCGAAACCACCAGATTGAACGTGCTATTCGAGCCGCTGAAGATAATAATGACTTTAGTGTTTTTCATGCCTTGCATGAGGTTTTACAAAACCCCTTTGAGCATCAAGCAGACAAAGAAAGCTATATGCTACCGCCTTTGGAAGAAGAAATTGTGCATCAGACTTTTTGTGGTACATAAATTTAGTGATCTTGTGCCAAAGCTTAGCTAGTTAATTAATATTAGTCTTTTAATAATAGCTCGTGCGATGGCTTGTTCTCGCGTTGTTGCATGTAGATTCTCTCTGGCTAGTTTTATATGATGATCTACAGTGACAGGTTTTATATTTAATATGTCTGCGATTTGTTGAATACGCTTACCTTTAGCGAGTAATTTTAAACAATCTATTTGCCTATCAGAAAGAATTTTTGCTGTGTAGCGCTTAGTTTCTACAATATCTTTATTCAATTTAATATTTATTTGTTCATGCATATACATAGCGACAATGCGTAATATTTCACCTTTCTCAGCATAAAGCTTATCAAAATCTTTTCGTTTTAAGCTTGTACCTAAGTTCCAGCCACCAAAATCAGAACCAATTCCTTGTTTTCGCATGGTAAAGCTTGCACCTGAAATAAAGCCTGTTTGTGATGCCTCTTCAATAAGTTCACGCTCTACTTGGCTTAAAAAATCATAATCATTGTAATACTCAATACCTGTTTTTAAGGTGTCATAACTCTTACAACAATGTGTGAAAAAAGGATCTATTTCTGCATAATCGTTGTCTTGGTATACCTTAACCCACCAATCAGGCATCGTAGTTAATAAAATAGTATCTTTCGTATTGTTTTCGTAAGCACGGCAATACACATAAATAATATGGCTAATACCTTGTTGCTTAAAAAAGTTCACCGCAATATCCCAAATGTCATCGAGGCTGTTCGCTTTTTCTAACTGATGAAGTATTGATTGATACGGAGATAGCACGGTATTGATCCCATATATGAGTGAAATTGGTTTAAAAACAAACTAAATACTATGCAAATACATAGTTGCATACAATATAAGATAGGATAAGAATTGTAGTATTACTACTCAAAACCCTTATTTAAAGGTTATTTGGATAATAAAAGGCTGCTTAATGATCCTGAAATGTGACAAACAACGATTTTTTTTCATCGCCATTTTGGTGTGTGTTATGCAGCTCGGTTTTACTACTTTTGCTTATGCAAAAAACCTTTCCGTCCAAAGTAATCGTTTAAAAACGGATTCATTAGAGGGTAAATGGCGCTTGTTTCAAATAGAAACTCATTCAGGAGTGGAAGTAGAAAAACTAAGGATGGTCATGAAGCACACTAAGGGTAAAAATATTGCTAAAGGTATAAGCGCTAATGGCTCTACTGTTTTCTTTAAAAGAGGCGATAACAACAGCTTAAAACTACATTTCCAAACGGATAAAGGCATTTATCAAGCAAATTTAAAACATCATTTAGGCCGCTTTGAAATGAAACAAAGTGAATGGACGGGGGAATTATATTTTAATGCATCACGCCTCGTTGATGACAAGACTAAACGGCCCACGCTCATAGTACTTTCTCGTGAAAATAATTGGCCACATGATAAGCCATTTATTGGTGAGTACTCTGATGAACAATCAACAGCCTTGGCAAAAGAGGATAAAAACAACACGGCACCTGATGGATCTTTAGCGGGGAACTGGGTATTGCAAACCAGCGTCTCTGATGATCAATTATTGCGGGTACAAATTGCACATATAAAAGGAGAACAGACAGGAATAGGCGGGATCGCACTTGATGCTAAATCGCTCGGTAAAGATATTTATCAACCATTAACAGCAACTGTTATTAACAACAAGCAGCTGAATATTGGTTTCAAAACACAAAAAGGAAAGTACATTGCAAAGCTTTACAAAGCTACGAATGACCCTGCTTACGCACAAACTTGGAAGGGTGATCTTAAGTTAGGCAATAATCATATATCTTCCGTAAGCTTTTATAAGTTTAAGTCTTATTCATCAAAAATATTCCATGCACCTTTTGTCTTCCCTAGTAACCTGTATGACATTAATAAAAATAAGGATGATTTAGTCTTTTTTTGTAAGAAATCAGAGTGCACTTATGATGATAAAAGTACTGGTTTAAAAGGGATTCCCTTAATAAATAATTGGGCAATCGAGGCGCTTTATTATTATAAAACACCCAATGGTAGTTTTAGGTCAAAAGTACCTACAATAAACTTTGTAAATATAAAAAATGGGCTTTGGATTAACCTCAATCAACCGCATGCAATGAAAGATCCTCAGTCTATTTTTTGTTACGAGTTTGGAAAAAATGGACGTCTTTCTTCAGAAGAAAGCATCTGCCTCGTAAAAGAATTGAGCGATGAAGCAAGCCAAATAGAAGCCTCTATTTATATGGAAGAAATTGAAACTTGGCGCGATAAATCTTACTCACCTTAACCACCGAAACTCAAGGAGAAGAAAATGAAAAAGCTTATACTAAGTACCATGCTTGTCTTACCACTATCTGTTAGCTCTCTCGTATTAGCCGATGAAATTAGTGACCAAATAACAGCAGGTCTTGAAGCGTATACAGAGAAGGACTATAAAACAGCGCTTGAAGAATTAAAATTTGTTACCGCTCAAATAGAAAAGTTGAACAGTGAGGAAAATCAAAAGCTATTGCCAGAAGCCTTAGAAGGTTGGACTTTGAAAGAGACAACAGATAATGGAGCCCAAGTTGCCATGGCAATGTTTGGCGGCGGTGGCAGCAGTATGAAAAATGAGTATAAGCGAGATAAAGAGAAAGTAATAATAGAAGTCATGGCAAACTCACCGATGATGTCTGTTTTATCCATGATGATTAAAAATCCCGCTATGATGGCTGGTCAGAAAAACACCACACCCTTTCGTTATAAAAAAGCAAAAGGAATGATAAAAACTAAAAAAAATAAAACAGAAATGTCGTTGATACTGGCGGGACAAATATTGATTAAGCTAACGGGTAAGTCACTTAAAGATGATGGTGTTTTAAAAGAGTATTTAAAGAAAATAGACTTTAAGAAGTTAAAGGAAGCATTGTTATAGAGATATAAAAAATAAGTAGACACAAAAAAGCCCCTAATCATAGGGGCTAAAATAGAAACCCTTCGATGTGATTTCGATTTTTACTCATACACTCTTAAGTTTTAGAGTTTTTTATAATTCTTAATAACTGTAGAAATAACGTCTTTATTCTCACGATGACGAATTTTGGCAGGCATATAATCTAACTCCTTTGCCATCCAAAAAACTGTTTCGCGCTCATTTCCTGAACGCACTACTTTAACTTTTATGGTATTAAATGTTCCTGCAGGGGTTTTTAAAACTTCATGACCTAGCTTCTGAAAATTATATTGGCTTGTCTCACCATGACTCACTATGTTGTAGCTCAAACGTGACTTATTGTTGCTTAGGTCTCTTGCTAGTAATAACTCCATCGAAGCTTTATCTTGCACACCATGGGGTGTTTTAATTTTGAAAGGTTCTTTTTTATAACTACCTGAGGCTGTACTTCTAGAGAAGTTAACTTTATCAACTTTACCTCCGCCCCTTTTCGATTGATTAAAAAAGTAATTTGTAGGTGTAATTATTTGTCCTGCAACCTTTCCATCAGTATTTTCGGTAATTTTTATACCCGTTAATAAAGCCGCAAAACCAGTCGCTTTTGTGTACTTGTGGTAGGAATAGTTGTTACCCGAATATTTCAAAGATGTATGTAGGTTACCCAACGTCATACTGCCTTTCTTAACCGTATAGTTAGCTTGAAAAGCCTTTGGCAATGCCATTACTGACTGCGTTACCAGTAGTAAAACACTTACCGTAAACACACTTAACACTTTCTTTGTAATACTTGATAATTTCATTTAATTAATCTCAAATTACGATAATATTCAGACAGACCTTGTCTGTAAAAGTTCATGGTATCAAAAAAACCTTATAACGAGGGCTTTTTGACCTGCTCGTTGTTTCAACCAACATCGGCATTTCCTTCGGAAACGCAACGATATACTTTTAGTGAACTTGCCGTTTGTTGTTTAAACGGACAATTCAATTATTAGAGTGCAACCGTTTGGCTCTTGGTGAGCCGCCTATAAGATAAT